>JACCSD010000197.1 GCA_013813185.1 Burkholderiaceae bacterium | reverse complement strand
ATGGCTCTTTATCTGCACATTCGATTCGCCCCCTTCAAGCGCATGCGCGCCGCGGTGATAACGGGCGACTGGGAAGTCGCCGGCGCAAACCTCGACATCGTGCGCAAGATGGTGTTGCTCAATCTCTTGCTCGGGATCGTCACGATCGCGATTGCGACGATCGGCCGCGCCGCCTTATAGCTGGGGCAGCTCGTTGCCTCTGAACACACGTTCGGCAAGAACGCCGTACGTGTAGCGCATAAGTCTTGAATCGCGCGGCTTTAGCTGAGCTGCGAGCGCACCTCTACAATCTCGCTCCCTCGAAATTCAGCTGCTGTGTCTCAATCCCTATATCAACTGATCGGTGCGTTTGTCGTGCGGCACTGGCGCGCCTACATCGCATCGGCGTTGATGCTGATCGGCATCGCGGTGCTGACGGTGTGGGTGCCGCGCGTGGTGGGGCAGGCCGTCGATGGGCTGGTCGCGGGCACATTGCAGGGTGCCGCCTTGATGCGCGAGTTGGTGTCGCTCGTCACCATGGGAGCGGTGATTTATCTGTTGCGCGTTGGCTGGCGGTTGCAGTTGTTCGCTGCCGCCTATCAGCTCGGCGTCGAGCTTCGAACCCGCCTTTACGATCGGCTGGCGCTGCAGGGCCCGCCGTTTTTCAATCGGAGCCGTACCGGCGACCTGATGGCGCGCGCGACCAATGATGTCGATTCGATCGAGATGGCGGCCGGCGAGGCGTTTTTGGCCGGGTTCGACGGCACACTCACGTTAATCCTTGTCATCGCCATGATGGCGCTCGGCATCGATTGGCGGCTTGCGTTGATCGCATTGTTGCCGTTTCCGCTGATGGCGATTGCGTTCTGGTTCATTTCGCGGCGTGTGCACACTGCTTGGCGCGATTCGCTCGACCGCTTTTCCGATTTAAACGATCACGTGCAGGAAACGATCGCCGGCGTGCGCACACTGCGCGCGCTCGGCCTCGAGTCGCACGCCGCACGTGACTTTGCGCAGCGCGCTGCGGGGGCAGCCGACGCCAACTTCAGCGCCCTGAAATGGGAGGCAGCCTACGAGCCTGCCGTCGGCTTCACGCTGACTGCAGCGACGGCCTTGACGCTCGGTGTCGGCGGCTGGCTGGTGTGGCAGCAGCAGCTGACCGTTGGCGAGCTGACCAGCTTTGCGATGTATCTATCGCAGCTGATCTGGCCGATGTTTGCCGCCGGCTGGGTGCTGTCGCTGCTCGAACGCGGCAAGGCCGGATGGACCCGGCTGCAGCCGACATTGTTTGAGCCACTGTCGGTGGCCGACGAGGGCACTGTCACCGAGTTGCTCCCGGGCGCGCTGCGATTTGAGAGTGTCACGTTCCGCTATCGATCCGACGCCGAGCCCGCTGTCGCCGATGTGTCGTTCGAGTTGAGAGCGGGCCAAACGCTGGGGATCGTCGGTCCGACCGGATCTGGCAAGTCGACGCTGCTGACGCTGTTGCTGCGTCACTATGCGCCGGATCAAGGCCGCATCGCGTGGAGCGACCACGCGATCGGGCAATACGCACTCGATGCGCTGCGCGGCGGCATCAGCTGGGTGCCGCAGGAAGCATTTCTGTTTTCGGCCACGCTGGCGGAGAACATCGCGCTTGCGCGCAGCAACGCGACACGGACGGAGATCGAGCGTGCAGCAGCGCTGGCGGCTTTGCACGACGACATCGCGCGCTTTCCGCACGGCTACGAAACGATGGTGGGTGAGCGCGGCATCACGCTTTCGGGCGGTCAACGCCAACGAGTCGCGATTGCGCGTGCGTTGCTGTCCGAAAAACCGCTGCTGCTGCTCGACGATGCGTTGTCGGCGGTCGACACCGGCACTGAGACGCAAATCCTCGAGCATCTGCGCGGCGAACTGCAGGCACAGCGGCGGCGCACGGCGATTATCGTCAGCCATCGTTTATCAGCGGTGGCCAACGCCGACATGATCATCGTGCTGAAAGCCGGGCGGATCGTCGAGCACGGTTCGCACGATCAGCTGCTGAACATCAACGGCTGGTACGCGGCGCAATGGCGCTATCAGCAGTTGGAAGCCAGCCTGGAGAACGCATGATTTTTCCGCACGGCAGACCGGAGGAGAACTCGCTCCGGCCGGGCGGGACGGCGCGCAGCGCCAGGATGGACCCATGAGCGCTTCTGCTGCATCGATCGAGCATCGGGAGTTGCGGCCAGTGCGGCACGACGAGCGACGCCAGGCGTTCGCGCTGTTATGGCGTGCGGCGCGGCCCGATCGCAGGCAGCTGGCGGTGGCTAGTGCGCTTCTGCTCGCGGCGGGCGGGCTCGAAGCACTCGGGCCGATTTTCGGCAAGCTGTTCATCGACGAATACCTGCTGCCGCGCCGTCTCGAATGGTGGCCGGTCGCACTGCTAGTCGGCGGCATCGTGATCAGCGGCTTCATGGCGAGTGCGCTGCGCTACTTTCAACTGGTTCGACTGGCTGGCGTTGCGATGCGTTCGGTACGCCGTCTGCGCGAAAGCGTCTACAACCACGTGCTGCGCCTGCCGATGGCGTTTTTCGACAAGGCGATCACCGGCCAGCTGGTCAGCCGCATCACCAATGACACGGAGCAAATCCGGCAACTGTACGTGCAGGTGCTGTTCGAGATGCTGCAAGGCGTGACAGTGCTGATCGGCGCCGTCGCCGCGATGGCGTGGCTCGACTGGCGCCTGATGCTGATCGTGCTGACGCTGATTCCGGCGACCGTACTGATCGTGCTCGGTTATCAGCACCTTTCGGCGCACGCGGTAATGCGCTCGCGTGAGCTGCGCAGCGACATCAACGCGCAGATGGGCGAAAGCATCGCCGGCATGAGCGTGCTGCAGGCGACCGGCGCCGCACGGCGTTTCGCCACGCGTTTTGCGAATACCAATCGCGAGCATTACAAGGCGCGGCTCGGTGAGGTGCGCGCTAACGCGTGGCTGCTGCGTCCCGCACTCGACATGATGAGCATTTTGTTGATTGTTGCGATCATCGCGGCGTTCGGCACGCAATCGTTCGGCGCGCTCGAGATCGGGCTGTTGTACGCATTCATCACCTACGTCGCGCGCGTGGTCGAGCCGCTGATCTCGATCACGATGCAGTTCTCGTTGCTGCAGCAGGCGCTGGTCGCAGCTTCGCGTGTCAACACGCTGCTCGACGAGGGTGAGTCGCAACGGGTCACGCACGAACGGCGCGTCAGCCGCGGTCACGTGCAGCTGATCGACGTCAGCTTTGGCTATGACCCCGAACAACCGGTGCTGCACGACGTCAGTATCGACGTGGCGGCGGGCAGTTTCGTAGGAATCGTCGGCCACACCGGCAGCGGCAAGTCGACGCTGCTGTCGCTGTTGCTGCGTTTCTACTCGCCGCAGGCCGGCCGCCTCGAAATCGACGGCATTCCGCTGGCCACGATTGGCGATGAGCACTTTCGCGCCGACGTCGGGCTGGTGCCGCAAGAATCGTTTCTGCTGGCAGCGAGCGCGCGCGAAAACATCGACATGGGACGCAATCTGCCGCTGGCGCAGATCGAGGCCGCCGCGCGCGCTGCCAATGCGCACGGATTCATCAGCGCGCTCGAGCAGGGCTACGACACGCCGCTCAGCGAAGGCGGTGCGCGGCTGTCATCCGGCCAGAAACAGTTGATCGCGGTCGCGCGTGCGTTGGCGGGCGAACCGCGCGTGCTGTTTCTTGACGAAGCAACGTCGCGCATCGACAGCGACACCGAGCGGCAGGTCGCGCAGGCGTTAACGCTGCTGCACGGCAAGACGACCGTCATTGCAATCGCGCACCGGCTCTCGACGATCCGTGCAGCGGATCGAATCTTTGTGCTGAATCACGGCCGCCTGGCCGAGCAGGGCACACACGAGCAGTTAATGGCGATCGCGGGTGGTATCTATCAGCGGTTGTACCTGCTGCAGCAGATTGCAGATTGACGGCGATATGGCCCGCATGGCTGCAAGAGGGTTTCGACAAAACACTCACGACGCCGATTCGCGAGCCTGCTTCTTCCGGACGCCACGTCAATTGGGACAAGCTACGCGCGCGGTCTCGCCTCGCGCAAAAAACAGAATCGACTCGTTCCGGTGGAGGTCAGACATCATGAAGCGCAAGCAACTCCGATTTGGCAAGGGCTTCCGAGTGGCGATCGACAGTCGCCGTGCGCAGGCGGCGGAGATGGTGATCGCACCGGCGGATGCCGAGGGCGATCCGCAAAACAGACATCGCGGCGCTGACCAGTGGTTGTACGTTGTTTCGGGCACCGGCTCCGCGCTGGTCAACGGCAAGCGCTACGCGCTGAAGCAGGGAACGCTGATGCTGATCGAGCGCGGCGATCGGCACGAGGTCAGGAACACAGGCCGCGCACTGCTGCGTACGTTGAACTTCTACGTGCCGCCCGCATATGACAAGGACGGCGATGAGTTAGCGCCGGCGAAGCGGTAAGAGTCGGCGGGTGCCGTCGGCCGCGCGATAATCGCGCTCGACGTCTCAACTTATTGACACCATGGAAGCTCAAGACACTCCCACTAGAGAAACACTCGGTTTTCAAGCCGAGGTCAAGCAACTGCTGCAGCTGATGATTCACTCGCTGTACAGCAACAAGGAAATCTTTCTACGCGAATTGATCAGTAACGCGTCGGACGCTTGCGACAAGCTGCGCTTCGAGGCAATGTCCAAGCCCGCATTGCTCGAGGGCCACGGCGAACTCGGTATTACCGTGTCTTTCGATAAGGCCGCACGCACGATCACGGTGTCGGACAACGGCATCGGCATGTCGCGCACCGATACGATCGAGCATCTGGGAACGATTGCCAAGTCCGGCACGCGCGAGTTTTTTGCACAGCTTTCGGGGGATCAGCAAAGGGATGCACAGCTGATCGGCCAATTCGGTGTTGGCTTTTATTCGAGCTTTATCGTCGCCGACCGCGTGACCGTCGTATCGCGGCGCGCCGGCGAAGAGGCCGCCTCGGCGGTCCGCTGGGAAAGCGATGGCGGCGGCGAGTTCACGGTCGAGCCCGCATCGCGCGCCGAATCGGGCACCGATGTCACGCTGCATCTGCGCGAAGGCGAGGACGAATTTCTGGCAGCGAGCAAGTTGAGATCGGTGCTTACCCACTACTCGGATCACATTTCGTTGCCGATCCGGATGCGCAAGGAAGTGTGGGACAAGGATAAGAACGAGTACCGGCCCACCGACGAGCTCGAAACGATCAATCAGGCGAGCGCGCTCTGGGCGCGCGCCAAAGCGGACATCACCGATGAGCAGTACCGCGAGTTCTACAAGCACGTGTCGCACGACTTCGGCGACCCTCTTGCGTGGACGCACAACCGTGTCGAAGGGCGCACCGAGTACATCCAGTTGCTGTACCTGCCAGAACGCGCAGCGTTCGATCTATGGGATCGGCAGCAGCGGCACGGTTTGAAGCTGTACGTCAAGCGCGTGTTCATCATGGAAGATGCGGGCGACTTGCTGCCGGCCTACCTGCGCTTTGTGCGCGGCGTGATCGATTCGTCGGATTTGCCGCTGAACGTGTCGCGCGAAATTCTGCAGCAAAGCCGGGATGTAAAGGCGATTCGCGAAGGCTCGACCAAGCGCGTGCTCGGCATGCTGGAAGATTTGGCAGAGAACCGACGCGACAAGTACGCGAGCTTCTGGAAAGAATTCGGCCAAGTGCTTAAGGAGGGGGTCGGCGAAGACGCAGTGAACCGCGAGCGGATTGCGAAGTTGTTGCGATTCGCGTCGACGCGAATTTCATCAACGACCAGCGACCAGCAAAGCGTATCGCTCGCCGAGTATGTCGCCCGCATCCAGGACAGGCAGAAAGCGATCTACTACGTCACCGCCGATTCGCTCGAGGCCGGGAAGGCAAGCCCGCATCTGGAGATCTTCCGGCGCAAGGAAGTCGAGGTGCTGATCCTGACCGATCGAGTCGACGAATGGATGTTGTCGTTCCTGAACGAATTCGAAGGCAAGGCGCTGACGTCGGTTGCGAAGGGTGATCTGGACCTAGGCGAGCTCGCCGATGCGCAGGAAAAGGAAGAGCAGCGCAAAGTCGTCGAGCAGAGCAAGGATCTGGTCGAAGCGGTGAAATCAGCGCTCGGGGAGCGTGTCAAGGACGTTCGCGTCACGCTGCGCTTGACGGATTCTCCGGCGTGCGTCGTGGCCGACGAACATGCGATGAGTCAGCACCTGCAGCGATTGCTGAAAGCGGCCGGCCAGGATGCGCCGGCAGCGAAGCCGATTCTTGAGCTCAATCCGCACCATCCGCTGGTGCAGCGGCTGAAGCCTGACGACAAGCAGTTGCCCGAATGGTCGGCGCTGTTGCTCGATCAAGCGGTACTGGCCGAAGGGGGACAGCTTCAAAACCCGGCGGATTTCGTCAAGCGGTTGAATGCGATGTTGTTGAATGCCGGGAGTTAAGTGGCGGCACCGTCGCTGCGCGGCTTCCCGCCGGTCATCAACGGCGAGGTCGAGCGCCTGATTCTCGGCAGTTTTCCTTCAGAAGCATCGCTTGCGGCAGGCCAGTACTACGCGCACCCCCGCAATCAGTTCTGGCGGCTGCTGTCCGATCTGCTCGGTGAACCGTTGACCGGGTTGCCCTATCGACGCCGCCTGCAGCGCGTGCTCGCGCACCGGCTGGGAATCTGGGACGTTCTCCATGCATGCGACCGCGAAGGCAGCGGCGACGCAGCGATCTGCAACCAGAAGCCCAACCGGTTTGTGCGGCTACACCGCCTCGCGCCGCGCTTGAGAGTGGTCGCTTTTAACGGACAAACGGCGGGCAGGTATGCCGCAGAGTTCGCCGCAGAGGGTTTTTTGACGACGGTGCTGCCGTCATCGAGCCCGGCCCATGCCGGCCGCTCGTACCAACAAAAACTTGCCCTTTGGCGGGCGTGGTGGACCGAAGCATCGGCCAAATCAGGCTCGCGGACCGAGCCGCAATAGCGAGAGATGCGGCCAAATCAGCGGCAATTATTGCCTCCGCCGTCAAGGCTTAATCGGCTATCTTTCGACCCTCGGGCGCGGCCGTCGTGCCTGGTTGACCTCTTGAACCGTGAGCGCCACCCCTACTTCGACCCCCGGACGCGTCAGCCGCACCATGCTTCACCGTGTTATCGGCGAGCTGCGCAGGACGGTGCGCGTCCAGTTGGAGCCGTTGTTGCCCGATGCGGCGCGCGAAGCGATTCAAGCGATAGACGCCGACGATAGCGCGTCGGCAACGCTAAAAAAATCTGTGCGCCGCTTGTTGGTCGATCAGCGCGAATTCTCCAATTCGTTTTTTACCGCGGTCGACAGTCATATCGATGCCGCGATCAACGAATTGTTGACCGGCGGCGAGGATAAAACTGCGCCCACCGCCAGCGACCGGGCGCTGAGCTTGTCGCTCGTTGAGTACGACGAGATGGAAGAAGCGATGGTGATCGATCGCTTTTCGTCCCGCATTCGTAACGCCGCCGACACGACGTTTACGCCGCTGACGCAAAGGCTGGCCAAGGCGCTGCAGATCCCCGGGCTGGGTGATCGCGACAATCCATTTCATCCGGTGCGGTTTTGCCGCGCACTCGGCGACGCGATCGACAAGCTCGGCTTCAAAGGCGACCAGCGCCACTCGGTGCTGAAGGCGTTCGACGTCAGTTTGCTGAAGCCGCTGGTTGCCGTGTACACGGCGTTGAACAACGATCTCGAAGGCAAAGGCGTACAGGAAGGCGCGGGGGCTTCGTCGTTCAAGCCCCCTGGCCTTCGCAACACGATGATCGGAGGGGCCGGGGCTGCCGGGCGTACCACGCAGGGTGGCCAGGCACCGGGATCGCTCACCGGGACGACCGCCGAGCAACTGCTAAGCGCGCTATATCAGCGCATGCAAGTGCCGACCGTCCCGGGCGGCGGGCGGCCGGTTCCGGCGATGCCGCATTCGCAGCTGCCTTCAGCGCCGATGTTCGATCGAGTCGACCCGATTACCAGCGCTCAGATGATGTCGCCTGGTTTTGTCATCACCGGCTCGGCGTCGACGCCGCTGGCACCTGGCACGCCGGTGCAGTTTGCGATGATCGACCCCGGGCTGCTGGCGTCGATCAATGAGGTGCAGCGTCTGAACGCGATGGCGACGATGGCCGGCAAGAGCGGCGCCGCCGCGCAGATGATCAGCGAGCGCGACGAGGCGCAGCTGCGATCGCATGTGGCCGACAAAGCCACTAAACAAATAGACAAGCTCACGATCGAGCTGGTTGGCATGTTGTTCGATCGAATCCATCAGGACAAACACTTGCCGGCCGAGATCAAGACGGCGCTGTCGCGCCTGCAGTTTCCGATCATGAAAGTGGCGCTGGCAGACTCGGACTTGTTCGTTTCGCCGGTGCAGCCCGCGCGCCGCCTGATGGATCGCATCGCCAGCACGGGCATCGGCTGGCGTCCGGAAGGCGAAGACAACGTTCGTTTTCTTTCGGAGGTGAACAAGGCGGTCAACACGGTCGTCGTTGCGATCAACGAGGGCCCGCCGGTTTTTGAGAAAGCGCTTGGTGAGTTTGAGCAGTATCTGGCCGACGAGCGAGTCCGCGACGACGACCCAGTGACGCGCGCCAAGCGTGCGCTTGAGGAAGCCGAGACGCGCGAGATCATGGCCATCAACGCCGCCATCGGGATTCGGCGGGCGTTCGACGGAGTGCAGATCGAATCGTATCTGCGCGATTTTCTGCTGGAGAATTGGGTCAAAGTCATGGTCGCGGCGACGTTGCGCGAGCGCACGCAGCCATCCTTTGCGAAGAAGTTCCGGGACATCGTTCCCGATCTGGTGTGGAGTGTTCAGCCCAAGATCAACCCCGACGATCGCAAGCGTCTAGTCAAGACGATTCCCGCGGTGTTGAGCACGGTGCGCGAAGGCCTGCAGTTGATCGAGTTTTCGGCGGCGCAATCAGCAGAATTCTTTTCGCGCCTGATGGGCTCGCATGCGCAGGCCGTCAAGGCGCTCGAGGTGGCGTACGGCACCGGCGCGCCGCTCGACCCCGCCGCGTTCAAGCGCAAGCTCGACGAAGTCAAGATCGTCGAGCCACCGCCGATGGTCGACAATGAGCCCGAGCAACATCTGACGATCACCCCGGAGGTGGTCCGCAGCGCGGTAGCCGCCAATAATGCCGAAGTCAATTTGCTGGAAGCACCGCTGACGGTGCAACCCGAAGAAATGATTCCGGTAGAGAAGTTGTCGGACGATCGCATCGACCAGATGATCGACAGCTGGCAACGCGGAACGTGGTTTGATTTATGGACGGGGGAAAAGACAGAGCGCGTGCGGCTGCGCTGGATCAGCCCGCGCAAGAATTTCTATCTGTTCACATCGGCTGACACCGGCAAGGCACACAGCCTGGCGCCGTTGATTCTGCGCAGTTATGTAAGAGCCGGCCGAATCAGAACGGCAGAGCGTGCACCGCTGTTCGAGCGCGTAGTCGACGACATGATGCATGACCTGCAGGCCGAAGGCGTACCGGCCTAAGTGCGAAGGCAACGGAAAGCCGCGCCGGTCACGCTCTCTGAAGAAGACGGTCTCCGCTATCTGCACTTTGGCACCGAATGGATTCAGGGCGGTATGCGCATGGCGCGGCCGTTCGCGCTGGAGCTCGAGTATCAGCGGCAGATGATGGCAGTCGGATTGTTCCTGCCCGAGCCGCGGCGCATCGTGCAATTGGGTCTGGGTGCGGCTGCGCTGACCAAGTTTTGCTGGCGCGAGGTTGTCAGCGCCAGCGTCGTCGCGGTCGAGCTGAGTCTTGACGTGATCGAAACCGCGCGTGCGTGGTTCTGTTTGCCTCCCGATGACGCGCGTCTGAACATCGTCAACGCCGACGCCCGCGAGTTCATCAGCCATCCTCGCCAGCGCGGGCTGGCCGACTGGTTGCAGGTCGATCTATACGACGCGGCGGCGCGCGGCCCGGTGTATGACGACGTCGCGTTTTATCGCGCGTGCCGGAAGACGCTGCGCGCGCCCGGCGTCGCGTCCTTCAATTTGTTCGGCGCAAGCTTTGATCCGAGTTTTGCCGCGATCGCGTCTGCTTTCGATGATCGCGTGTTGGTGTTGCCGGAAGTCGACGCCGGCAATCGAGTGGTGCTGGCAATCGTCGGGCCTCCGCTTGCCGTGCCGTTCGCGGCGCTCGACCAACGGGCGCGCGATCTCGAAGCACGTTGGAAGCTGAAGGCGCGCGGTTGGGTTGCAGGCCTGCGCCGCGCAAATACGTTCGGTGCACGTTTTGAGCTCTAGAAGCGTTGCGAAAGCGCGCCTAATGTCTTCAATTTAGGGATGTTTCGACGCCAGTAACTGCTTAAACTCGCTTGACACCCAATGGCACGTCGATAGAGTCGGGCGTCTATAGTGTCGAAGCCGTTTGAGCGTGCGGCGTCTGCTAGAAACTAGGCAAAACACAGGGATCGCATGGAGTTTCCTCCGGCTTCCGACTCGTCGCGCGCAAGCAGTGGCAATGACGTGCCGTTCGTGACGGCTGCGCAAGCGTCGGCACTGCTCAGGTCGGGCATGGCTATTTCCAACGAGCTGATTGGCGCTGCGTTTCCGGAATTTGCCAGAACGATTCTCGACGAGCTGTCGGGCAAATGGGACTTTGACGTCGGCTCACCATTGGTGCAGCGACACCTGGCAGCGAAGCTTGACGACCTGAATCACACCTTCATGGCGCGCCTGCAGGAAACGCAGGACCAATACTTTCAGGAAATCACGGTAGGCCGAGTCCAGGCGCCACCGGGCTCGCTCGATGCGGAAACACTGTCGCTCGTCGATTCGATCTCGGTCGAGAGCAACACGGTGGTCGAGCGGCATGCCAGCAAGGTCGCCGGTTACGCGGAGCAATCGCTGCGTGATCTGAACCTTGTCGTCGCGTTTCTGCTCGGCAGAAGCAGCGTTCGCAGCTCGGAAAACCCGCTCGGCCCCGCGGTATACGTGCGTGCTCTGCTGCGCGCTGCGGAAGACACGGACTTGCACAAGGAGGCGTGGGAATTCTTTTTGACGGTGTTCGAGAAGCCGCTCGGTGAAGAGCTGGCGCGCATCGT
>JACCSD010000188.1 GCA_013813185.1 Burkholderiaceae bacterium | reverse complement strand
TCGGCATCCAGGGCTACAACAATTACGTCGATCCGGACGGAGCGCTGGCGACAGTCGACGGTGCGCCGGTTACGCAGCAGGAGTACGACGTTGCGCTGCGCGACCGGGTTGAGCGCCTGCGGCAAGGTCTTGGACAAAATTTTGATCCCAAACTTCTGGAAACTCCCGAAGCGCGCGCGGCTGTCCTCGATCAGCTTGTGCTTGACCGTGCGCTAGCCAACGAGGCGGCGAAATCGAATCTCGTCGTCACCGTCGATCGGTTGCGCGAATTCATTTCCAATGTTCCGGCGTTCCAGCAGGACGGCAAGTTCAGCTACGACCGCTACAAGGCTTTCCTCGCTTCGCGCGGTCAGAGTGAAGCGGCTTTCGAGCAAAGTTTGCGCAACGACTTGCGCAAGCAGGCTTTTGTGCAGGCGGTCGTCGAGTCGGCCATTACCCCGAAGCAGGTGATTGATCGCATCGAGCGCATATTGCTGGAGCAGCGTGAAGTGCGCGAACTCCGGTTTCCGGCCGAGCAGTTCGCGTCGAAAGTTTCGATCACGGATGCGCAGATCGCCGAGTATTACCAGGCCAATCGCTCGCAGTTCGAAATTCCCGAGAGCGCGCGTGTTGAGTACGTCGTGCTGTCGCCGGATACGATCTCCGGCAACGTCAAGATCACGGAAGCGGAAGTAAAAAATTATTACGAGCAGAACAAGGCGCGCTACGGCACCGAGGAGCAGCGCAGGGCCAGCCACATTCTGATAGCGGCCGAGGGTTCCGATAAAGCGGCCGCGCGCAAGAAAGCCGACGAAATTCTTGCGAAGGTCAAGGTGAACCCGAACGAGTTTGCGAAGCTGGCTGGCGAGAACTCGAAGGATCCGGGCTCTGCGGGTCAGGGCGGCGACCTCGGCTTCTTCGCCCGCGGCATGATGGTCAAACCGTTTGAAGATACCGTTTATCGATTGAAGACAGGCGAAGTCAGCGATGTGGTCGAAACCGACTTCGGCTTTCACATCATCCGCGTGACCGAGATCAAGCCCGCTCAGGCAAAGGAACTATCCGAGGTGCGCGCTGATATCGAACGCGAGCTGAAAAATCAGCAGGCACAGAAAAACTTCACCGAAGCGGCGGATCAGTTCACCAACCTGGTGTACGAGCAGGCGGACTCGCTGCAGCCGGCAGCGCAGAAACTCAACCTCAAAGTGTCGAGCGCCGACAATCTGACGCGTCAAGGCTTGTTGCCGCACCTCGGACCGCGCGTCGTCGAAGCGATCTTTGCCGAAGACTCGCTGAAGAACCGACGCAACACGCAGGCGATCGAAGTTGCTACCAACACGCTGGTATCGGCGCGCGTGCTCGATCACCGGCCGGCCTCCGTGCAGCCACTGGATAAGGTAACGCAGGAGGTTCGCCAGTTGCTCGAGCGTCGCGAAGCGATTCGGCTGGCGCGCGAAGCGGGCGAGCAAAAGCTGGCAGCGTTGCGCAAAGAGCCGAGCGATGCGGGATTCGCCGCACCCAAGGTTGTGTCGCGCCGTCAGCCGCAAGATCTGCCGAACGAGGCGTTGACCGAGGTCCTTCGCATTCCGGCAGACAAGCTTCCGCAATTCGTGGGAACCGAAATCGGAGCCGACTTCCGTAATGCCAGCAGCGCCGGTTACGTCATCATGAAGGTGAACTCTTCCAAGCCCAGCGAGGCGATCCCCGCGGCGCAGCGCGAGGCGCAGGCACGCGCGATTACTCAGCAGGCGGCGGCCGCAGCCGAATTCACCTATGCCGAAGGCCTGAAGGCGCGGCACAACGTCAAGATCCTGCGCGCAGACTTGCAGCGCAGGGCGGAAGAAAAACCGGCGGCGAAAATGCCGGCCGCGGACGTCAAATCAGGGCCGGGCAAGTAGCCTGGTTGCGCGCCGCCAACGTTCGCGCCGCCGCTTTGAAGTCGTCGATCGCATCGCTCTCGATGCGCAGGATTTCGGCGTTGGCCGCGTGCTCGAAGTTTCGATCGATCGATTTCAGGTACGCAGGGTCGTAGTGCTCGGCCAGCAACTGCGTGACGACACCGTCCCAGTCGCTGGCGCCGGCGAGCGCTTTCCAGTGCGCAATCTTCTGCCGTCCGTGCAGCGCCCATAGGCAATCGAGCTGCGCATTCAGTGCTTCGCGATTGCGCTCGAAGTGCTCGTACTCGCCGCGCAGCAAGCGGACGCGCGCGTGCATGGGAACTTCAAGGCGCACGCACTGAGACGAGCGCATGCGCGCCAGCAGCGCATCCGGAATGCGCAGCTCTCCGATCTTTCGGCTCTCGGACTCGACATAGACAACGCGCGCCGCGTCGAAAGAGCGCAGCGCGTTCCACAGGCGCGTCTCGAACATTTTTTGCGAAGGCTGCGCCTGCGCCGGCAAGCCGCCAAGCACCGAGCCGCGGTGATGGGCGAGTGCCTCGAGATCGAGCACTTGCGCACCCTCGGCACGGAGCTCCTGCAGCAAGCGGCTCTTGCCGCTTCCGGTGGTTCCGCACAGCACGCAGAATGAATAAACCGCGGGCAGCGTTCCCAGCTCCGCGACCACTTGCCTTCGATACGCGCGGTAGCCGCCTTCGAGTTGCCGCGCCTGCCAGCCTACGCATCCCAGGATGTGCGTCATCGCACCACTGCGATTGCCGCCGCGCCAGCAGTAGACGAGCGGCCGCCAGGTTTTTGGTTTTGAGTGAAATTGTCTTTCCACGTGATGCGCGATATTGCGCGCGACATACGCGGCGCCGCGGCGGCGCGCCTCGAACGACGACTGCTGGCGATCCATCGTTCCTACCTCGACGCGCTCTTCGTCGGTGAGCACCGGGCAGTTGATCGCCCCGGGCAAATGATCCAGCGCGAACTCGGCTTCGCTGCGAACATCGATCAGGGAATCGAATTGCGTTAGATGGCGCAGTGCTTCAGGCGCCGGGATCACAGAACGCTGGGATGCATCCCAGGGTGCGGCGCTCATGACCCGGCTCTTGCCGCGCCCTTCGCCGAGATCAGTGGCTCCAGTACCGGCCACACGGTTTGCAGAATTCTGGCCTGTGCCTGCGCGCTCGGATGAATTCTGTCGGCCTGAAAAAAGTCTGAGGAATCCGCGAAGCCTTCCAGCAGGAACGGCACCAGCGACGTCTTGTGCTGCTTGGAAACGTTGGAGAACGCCGCGTAAAACCGTTCGGTGTACTCGCGGCCGTAGTTCGGCGGTATTTGGATTCCCGCCACCACGACGCGCGCCCCGGCCGCCTGGCTCGCGCGCACCATGGCGGTCAGGTTCTCCTGCATGCGGGCGACGGGCAATCCACGCAATCCATCGTTGCCGCCCAGCTCGATGACGACGATTGAAGGCCGATGCTGTTTCAGCAACGCGGGCAAGCGCGACCGCCCACCGCTGGTGGTGTCGCCACTGATGCTGGCATTCACGACCGTATACTTCGAGCCGCTTTGCTGCAACCGGTTAGAAAGCAGCTGCACCCACCCCTGGCCGCGCTGCAATCCATACTCCGCCGACAAGCTATCGCCAAGCACGAGAAGTACCGGGCGTCCGCCGCCGTTGGCGGCCTCGCTCGCACGTGTCACCGCGCCCAGGGCCAGCGTTTGCAGTGCGACGGCGCACAGCACGACCGCCAATGAACCACAGGAACGAATCAGGAAAGTTCTGCGCACGAAATGGATGAAGACAAAAAAACTGCGATCGAGGCGCGAAATCTCAGCAAGATCGTGCAGGACGCTACCGGCAGCCTGACCATCTTGGATGATATCAATCTGAATATTGGGTCCGGCGAAACGGTAGCCATCGTCGGTGCCTCGGGTTCGGGAAAATCCACGTTACTCGGACTGCTCGCCGGCCTCGATGTTCCGACGTCGGGCGCAGTCAGTATCTTCGGCCGGGACCTCTTCGCACTCGATGAAGACGGCCGGGCAGCTTTGCGGGCGGAGTACCTTGGATTCGTTTTTCAATCATTTCAGTTGCTGCCGCACCTGAATGCACTGGAGAACGTTTTGCTGCCGCTGGAGTTGACCGGACGCACACCCGATGATGCCTCGCCGGTCGACGCTGCGCGCTCTTTGCTGCAGCGAGTGGGCCTGG
>JACCSD010000170.1 GCA_013813185.1 Burkholderiaceae bacterium | reverse complement strand
GGGTACGACATCGGTTAAGCGTTCGGTTTGGGCGCACGCGCAAGCGTTGGGCGGAGCTGGCCTGCCTGGGCGTCGGGCACTGAAGTGCCAACCACTGCGGTACTCACAACGCCGGCGCAAAAAAAGGCTAAAGCGTTTTTTTGCTCAACGGCCCCGGCGTTGCTCCGTTCCTCGGGCGCCGCCCGAAGGCAGGTCAGCTCCGCCCAACGCTTGCGCTCGAGGCATCGTCACGTGCTGAGGTGAAGGGAAAAAAACACCTCGTGCGAGGCGGTGTCGCGATAGCCGCGCCAGCCGCTGCTGCCACCTCACAACGCGCAACACGTTTTTCATCCACGCGGCGCAGTACGATTTGCTGATGCCGACTCAACATGTTCCGAACCGCGTCGCTGCGCGCCGCTCGTTTTTGCGAAGCTCCGGCGCGCTCGCGGCAGCCACATTTGCCGGCACGCTGGCCGCCTACGCGCGCAATGCCGAGTCAGCCGCATGCGGCGGCTTCTCGAGTCCCGTAGCCGGGCCGTATGGCCCGATCGCCCCGGTCGCCGATCAATCGACGGGATTGCCGCTGCTGCAGCTACCCGCCGGTTTTCAGTACGCATCGTTCGCTTGGAACGGCGACCCCATGCTCGATGGCCGGCCGTGCCCCAGCCGTCACGGCGGCATGGCCGTCGTGACGACGCGCCGTGCGGGCAGCAGCGACGAACACGTGTTGATTCGCAATCACGAGCGCGCGTTCGGACCCGCGTCGTCGATGATCATGGCGCCGCGGCGATACGACGATGGAACGTTCGGCGGGCGCAGCGCGCTCGGCGGCACTACCAACCTGGTTTTTCGCGACGGCTGGGTTTCGGTGGAACCAAGCTTGGGCGGGACTCTGATCAACTGCGCCGGTGGCCCGACGCCGTGGGGCTCGTGGCTGACCTGCGAAGAAACGTTGACCAATGAAACGTCGACGCAGGGCAAGCGCCACGGCTACGTGTTCGAGGTGGCGGCGAACGCGTCGCAGACCAGCGGTAAGCCGATCGTTGGCATGGGACGCTTTTCGCACGAAGCAGCGGCGGTCGATCCGGTCACCGGGTATGTCTACCTCACCGAAGACCTGCGCAACGTGTCGGGCTTTTATCGCTTCGTCCCGAAAGACACTACGAGCCGGCTCGGGTCCCTCGAGGCAGGCGGTCGGCTGCAGGCGGCGAAGGTGGTGGGTACGAGTAACGCAAGTCTGACCACCGCCAGGCGGTGCGACGAACACATGCTCGAGTGGATCGACATTGCCCACCCCGACCAGGACAGCGGCGCGGTCGGCGGGCCACTGCTCTCCGGATTCATGACCGCTCCAGTCGGGAGCGGGCCATTCGCGCAGGCGTGGGCGGCCGGCGGTTTGCAACTGGCGCGCGGTGAAGGGCTTTGGTATTCCGCGGGCAAGCTGTACATGGTGGATACGGCGACCGGAGTGGACACAGCGAATCGTCCGGGGCGTGGCCACGGCGCGGTGTGGGAACTGGACCTCGCCACGATGAAGCTGAAAGCGATCTTCGTTAGCGACCGTCAAGGGGTCGGCAATAATCCTGACAATATCGTCGTCAGTCCGCGCGGCCGCATTCTCTTATGCGAGGATGGCGCTGGCTCGGTCGATGCGTTCGGCACTGGCACGCGCTTGCTCGGACTTAGCGCGCAAGGCGACTCATTCATTTTCTGCAAGAACAACGTCAACTTGAGCGCTCCCCAGATTGGTGGCACCGGCAAGCGCGTCGAGGGGGGTGACTACCGCGAATCCGAGTTTGCGGGCGCGTGTTGGGAGCCGGCGGGCAGCGTGCTCTTTTGCAACATTCAGTCGCCCGGCATTACGTTCGCCATCTGGGGCCCATGGGGCGATAACGGCGTTTGATCGACGTGGCAGAGGACGCCTGCAGACGATCGTCACGACCGAGTTGACGCTTGAGCCGCTGCGAACGAGTCATGCCGAGGAGATGTTCGAGGTCCTGGGGGATGAGGCCATCTATCGCTATCTCGACTATTTCCCGCCATTGTCTGTCGAGCATCTGCGCGGCGTCTACGCGCGGTTGGAAGCCCGCACCTCGCCCGATGGCAGCGAGGGATGGCTGAACTGGGTCATTCGTCCGCATGGGCAATCGTTGGTGGGCTACGTGCAGGCGACCGTTGCGGCGGATCGAAGTGCGCATGTCGCGTATGTCCTGGCAAGCAGATACTGGGGCCGCGGGTATGCGCAACGCGCGATGCGGGCGATGCTCGAGCATCTCGCGTCGGCTTATAGCGTTGAAGAATGCGTCGCCACCGTTGAGGCCGAAAATCAACGTTCCATCCGTCTGCTCGAACGCCTCGGCTTCCGCCTCGCGGCTGCCGAAGAGCGAAAGGGCCACTCGCTTACGACGACCGAGCGTATGTTCGTGCGTTGCCAGGTCAGGGGAGAACTCGCGATGCAAGTGCGTGAGCTGGGCGCGCAGGACGCTCGTGTGTTTCAAGCGCTTCGTCTTGTGGCGCTGCGCGACTGTCCGCCGGCCTTTGCTTCGAGCTACGAGGAGGAGAACGAAACGCCCATTGATGTCGTGGCGGAGCGCCTGGTTGCAAATGCGGATCGCTGCGTGCTGGGTGCGTGGCTCGACCCCGATCTTGTTGGGATGCTCGGATTGCGGCGCGAAGCAACGCGAAAGCTCGCGCACAAGGCGTTTCTCTGGGGAATGTACGTTGCACCGGCTGCACGCAGGCGCGGCGCAGGCCGCCTGTTGGTCGAGCACGCGCTGACGCGTGCGCGCTCGATGGCCGGAGTGCGGCAGGTTAATCTCGGGGTCAATGCAGCCAATGCCGAAGCGATCGCGCTGTACAGGACGGCAGGGTTCGCGCCGTTCGGTCTCGAGCGCGGATTCATGCGGCTCGATGGTGAACTGCACGATGAGGTCCTCATGGTGCGTGTCGTCGGAAGCAACCGATGAAGAACGATTCACAACCACAACGCAAATAATCAGGAGCGCTTTGTATGGCTGAAATATATGGCTGAGATTCGACCTGGCATTTCAGACAAGCGGCGCGCCTTTCGCCAGTTGCACGAGCAGGGATGCTTCGTCATCCCGAACCCGTGGGACGTGGGAAGCGCGCGTTTCCTGCAAGGTCTTGGCTTCAAGGCGCTTGCTACCACCAGTTCGGGCTTCGCGTGGTCCCAGGGCCGTCCCGACAACGGAATTTCGCGCGACATGGCGCTCGCGCACTTGCAGGAAATGGTCGCGGCAACCGACTTACCGGTCAATGCAGACTTCGAAAGTGGCTTCGCGCTCGACGCGCCCGGCGTCGCGGAAAGCGTTCGTCTCGCAGTCGAGACCGGGGTGGCGGGGCTATCGATAGAAGATTCGACCGGCGATGCGGCGCGGCCGCTTTTCGACCTCCCCGTCGCGGTCGAAAGAATCGGCGCCGCGCGCAAGGCGATCGACAAGGCGGGCGGCGACACGCTGCTGGTCGGACGCGCCGAATGCTTCTTTGTCGGTCGGCCCGATCTTGCGGAAACGATTGCGAGGCTCAAGGCGTACGCAGAAGCCGGCGCCGACTGCCTCTACGCACCGGGTATTCGCACGCGCGAGCAAATTTTGGCCGTCGTTACGGCGGTCGCTCCAAAGCCGTTCAATCTGCTGGTGGGATCGACAAGCGATCTGACCATGCAGGAAATCTCCGCGCTTGGCGTGCGCCGAGTCAGCGTGGGCGGCGCACTCGCGCGCGCCGCGTGGGGTGGCTTCATGCGAGCGGCCAGGTTGATCGCGGAACAGGGAAAGTTCGACGGTTTTGCAGGGGCTGCATCCGGGCAGGAGCTGAATTCCTTCTTCGCCGGTGATCTGAAGAACTGATTAGCGGTGCGTCTGTTGAATAACGCATAGCCGCCCCACCCCCAATTCCTTTGCGGAATGCCACCCGGTCGGTGCGGAATGCACAAGCAAAGGGCCCCGATTCGGAGCCCTTTGTGTTTATGGTTGCGGGGACAGGATTTGAACCTGTGACCTTCGGGTTATGAGCCCGACGAGCTGCCAGACTGCTCCACCCCGCGCAATTTGGTGCAGCGCATGTTACACGAGCGGGTGGGGCGCGCAGATTGCGTGCCCGTAT
>JACCSD010000159.1 GCA_013813185.1 Burkholderiaceae bacterium | reverse complement strand
TGCGAGTACCGCAGTGGTTGCCACTTCAGTGGCCGACGCCCAGGCCGCGCCGCAGTGCCAAACGCTCGCGGCTGCGATGTAGTCGTATGAAGCACGCCGTCAAGCACATTCACTTCGTCGGCATCGGCGGCAGCGGCATGTCGGGTATTGCTGAGGTGCTGCTCACGCTCGGATATCGAGTCAGCGGATCGGACACGGCTTCAACGGCTACGACGCGGCGACTCGCTCAATTGAACGCGACGGTCAGTCATGGCCATCGTGCTGAACACATCAACGGTGCCGACGCAGTCGTTGTTTCGGCTGCTGTCGCGGGCGATAACCCTGAGGTTCTGGAGGCGCGGGCGAAGCGGATTCCGATCGTCCCGCGCGCGGTGATGCTGGCCGAGCTGATGCGTCTGAAGCAGGGGATCGCGATTGCGGGCACGCACGGCAAGACAACGACGACGAGCCTGGTGGCAAGCGTGCTCGCCGCGGGCGGCTTCGACCCCACCTTCGTGATCGGAGGCCGCCTGAATTCCGCCGGTGCGAGTGCGCGGCTCGGAAGCGGCGATTACATTGTGGTCGAGGCCGACGAATCGGATGCCTCGTTCCTGAATTTGAATCCAGTGATCGCTGTTGTCACCAACATCGACAACGACCACATGGAAACCTACGGGCATGACTTCGCGCGTCTGAAGCAGGCATTCATCGACTTCCTGTCGCGTCTGCCTTTTTACGGGCGCGCCATCGTATGCAGCGACGATGCGAACGTACGCGAGATTCTGCCGCTGGTGCGCAAGCCACTGCTGACGTACGGATTGTCCGAGGACGCACAGATTCGAGCGCTCGATGCACGAGCTGACGGGATGCGGATGAGGTTTCGCGTCGCGCGCGAGAGTGCGGCAGAACTCGACGTCACACTGAACTTGCCGGGTGTGCACAACGTGGCGAACGCGCTGGCTGCGATCGCCGTTGGAACCGAGCTCGGTGTTCCGGATACGCCGATGGTCGCGGCGCTCGCGGAGTTCACTGGCGTTGGCCGCCGCTTCGCTGCGCATGAAAATCTGGTGGCGCCAGCGGGCGGGGTTTTCACTTTGATCGACGACTACGGGCACCATCCCGCGGAAGCAGCCGCCACGCTGCAGGCGGCGCGCGCCGCATTTCCGGGCCGCCGCGTCGTGCTCGCGTTTCAGCCGCACCGCTACACGCGCACTCGCGATAGCTTTGAGGATTTTGTGCGCGTGTTGTCGTTGGCCGACGTATTGCTGCTCACGGAGGTGTACCCGGCCGGGGAAGCGCCGATCGTTCTGGCCGACGGGCGTTCTCTCGCACGTGCAATCCGCGTGGCTGGGAAGGTCGAGCCGATTTTTGTCGAATCGATCGACGAGTTGCCGGCAGCGTTGCTCGATGTCGTGCGCAGCGGCGACGTCGTGATTGCAATGGGCGCTGGCTCGATCGGCCAACTGGCCTCGAAGCTGACTGGCGGGGGCGGCGAATGAAAGCCTCCGAGTTTGGCAAGGTCGGTGTGCTGTTCGGCGGCCGATCGTCCGAGCGCGAAGTGTCGATCATGTCGGGCACGGGTGTATTGAACGCGCTGCACGCGCGCGGTGTCGACGCGCACGCGTTCGACCCGGCTGCGCAGACGCTGGGCGAACTCGAGACAGCGCAATTCGACCGCGTGTTCATCGCGTTACACGGGCGCGGCGGCGAGGATGGTGCGATTCAGGGCGTGCTCGAAACGCTGCGCATTCCATACACGGGCAGCGGCGTCCAGGCATCGGCGATCGCGATCGACAAGGTGTTTACCAAGCGCATCTGGGAGACGCACAAACTGCCGACGCCTCGGTATCGAGTGATCGTATCCAGCGAGCGCGCGCACTTGAACGAAGTGGCCGACGAGCTGCGCCTGCCATTGATCGTCAAGCCGCCGAATGAAGGATCGACGATCGGCATCTCGCGCGTGAGCGGTTATTCGGGCATGGCCGAGGCTTTCACGCTGGCGCGCAAGTACGACGACGTCGTCCTGGCTGAGGAATTCATCGAAGGCCAGGAGCTGACGTGCGCAATTCTTGGCCAGGGTAGCCAGGCCGAGGCGCTGCCGCTGGTCGAGATCCGCGCGCCCGATGCGAACTACGACTATCACAACAAGTACTTCGGCGAAGCAACTAAGTATTTGTGTCCGGCGCCGATCGATGCGGCGCTGAGTGAAACGATTCGGCAGCTTTCGGTTCGCGCCTACAACGCGCTCGGCGCACGCGGCTGGGGGCGAATCGACATCATGCTGAGCAAGCGCGGCGAGCCCTTTTTGCTGGAGCTGAACACTTCCCCGGGTATGACCGGGCATTCGCTGGTGCCGATCGCCGCGCGCGCGGTGGGAATCGACTACGAAGACCTCGTGCTGCGAATTCTCGCGCTCGCCACGCTTGAACAGCGAGGGTCAGCCCAATGAGCGTACGCGCCATGAATCTACTGGCCGCGCTGTGTGTTGCGCTCGCGCTGTTGGCGATAGGCTGGGTTGCGCTGCCGAGGCTGGCGCAGCAGCCCAAGTTTCAGTTGAAGCGCGTCGACGTGCGGGGCGATCTTCGGCACGTGACGGCAGCGTCGGTGCGCGCCGCGGTCGCCGGGCGGCTGCGTGGCAATTACTTCACGATGCGGCTCGAAGACACGCGCCGGCTGTTCGAGACGGTGCCGTGGGTCGCGCAGGCTTCAGTGCGGCGCGTGTGGCCCGACCGGCTCGTTGTTACGGTGACTGAGCATCGGGCTCTTGGCGTGTGGGAAGACGGCCGGCTGTTGTCCGAGCGCGGCGAGTTATTCGTTGCCAATCCCGACGAGGCAGAGATCTACGGTCAGCTGCCGGAATTCAGTGGTCCATATAGCGCGGCGAAAGACGCGGCTCGGCAGTACTACGAGCTATCGGCGCGGTTCGCGGCTTTGTCGCTGCGCGTTGGCGCGATCGACATCTCCGATCGCAGGGCCTGGTCACTGCGGCTTGTCCCTGATTTTGGCGAAGAAACAAAACACGCTGGTGAAATTCGGGTCGAGCTTGGCCGTGACGGTGCGGCGATGCCGCTCGGCGAGCGCGTGGCGCAAGTCATTGCCGCGTATCCGCTGGTTGTCGCGCAACTCGGCAGTCCGCCGTCGCGCATCGACGCGCGTTACGCCAGAGGTCTGGCGGTTTCGACTTCGGCCAACGCGCCAACGAAGCCGGAGCGCGGGCGGCAATGAGCGGCGAGTTATGAGAAACGAAAGCAAAGATCTGATCGTCGGCCTCGATATCGGGACATCGAAGGTCGTCGTTGCGGTGGCCGAAGTGCTGGCTGACGGCCGCTTCCAGGTGATCGGCCTCGGTCAGGCCGAGTCGCAAGGCCTGCGCAAGGGCGTGGTTGTCAACATCGAAGCGACTGTGCAATCGATACGCCGCGCGCTGGAGGAAGCCGAGCTGATGGCCGCGTGTCAGATCGGCGATGTGTTCACCGGCATCGCGGGTAGCCACATCAAAAGCTTCAACTCGAGCGGCATGGTCGCGATCAAGGACCGTGAAGTCGCAGCAACCGACGTTTCAAGAGTGATCGAGACCGCCAAGGCGGTCAACATCCCGACCGATCAGCAGGTATTGCACGTGCTGACGCAGGAGTTCATCGTCGACGGCCAGGAGGATATTCGCGAGCCGATCGGCATGAGCGGAGTGCGGCTCGAAGTGCGCGTGCATATTGTCACCGGCGCGGTCAGTGCCGCGCAGAACATCATCAAGTGCGTGCGCCGCTGCGGGCTCGAAGTGCAGGACCTGATCCTGCAGCCGCTCGCATCGTCGCTGTCGGCGTTGACGCCGGATGAAAAGGAGCTCGGCGTCGCGCTGGTCGATATCGGCGGCGGCACGACCGACATCGCCATTTTCACGGGCGGTGCGATCCGTCACACCGCGATCATTCCGATCGCCGGCGACCAGATCACCAACGACATCGCGATGGCGCTGCGCACGCCGGTTGCCGATGCGGAAGACATCAAGTTGCGCTGGGGTGTGGCGAAGGAAGTGCTCGCCGATCCGAACGAGAAAATCGAAATTCCCGGCCTCGGCGATCGCGGCCCACGGTTGCTGTCGCGCCAGTCGCTGGCCGCGGTGATCGAGCCGAGAGTCGAAGAGTTGTTCACGCTGACGCAGCAGGTCGTGCGCGAGTCCGGATACGAAGAGTTGCTGTCGTCGGGCATCGTGCTGACCGGCGGCACCAGCTTGTTGCCCGGCATGACCGAGTTGGCCGAGGACGTGTTCCTGAAGCCCGCGCGCATCGGTTGGCCGAATTACACGGGCTCGCTTTCCGACGTCGTGCGCAATCCCCGCTTCGCTACCGCGATGGGCCTGCTGGTCGAAGCGCACTCGCAGCGTCTAAGAGGTCGCAAGCTCGCGCAGCAGACGGGATCCTTCAAGCAGACGGTCAAGCGAATGAAGGAGTGGGTAGTTGGGAATTTTTAGGGTGGAGCGCCCAATGCCAAGCGCTGGTGTGCGTTTGGCTTTGTGCGTTTCGAATCGCGGTACTTGATGCACTTAACTTAGCTAGGCAGGAGGCAATATGAGTTTCGAAATTCTTGAGACGGAAACGCGCGGCACGATCATCAAGGTGGTTGGCGTCGGCGGTGCAGGCGGCAACGCGGTTCAGCACATGATCGCGCGCGGCGTGCAGGGCGTCGAGTTCATCTGCGCCAACACCGATCACCAGGCGCTCGCGCGATCGTTGTCCAAAAACATCCTGCAGCTCGGCAAGACCGGCCTTGGCGCCGGAAGCCGGCCCGAGGCGGGGCGCGCCGCCGCAGAAGAGGCGCGTGATCGGATTGCCGATGCGCTGCGGGGCGCGCACATGGTGTTCATCACCGCCGGGATGGGCGGTGGGACGGGCACCGGCGCGGCGCCGGTGTTTGCCGAAATTGCGAAGGATCTTGGCATCCTGACAGTTGCGGTCGTATCGAAGCCGTTCGAGTTCGAAGGGCCAAAGCGCTTGAAGCTGGCCGAAGCCGGCGTCAATCAGCTCGAGGACACGGTGCACTCGCTGATCGTCATCCTGAACAACAAGCTCGAGGAAGTGATGGGGGAAGACGCCGAGATGGCCGAATGCTTTCGGGCGGCCGATGACGTGCTGCATAACGCATGCGCGGGCATCGCGGAGATCATCAATGTGCCGGGTCTGGTCAACGTCGACTTCGAAGACGTGAAAACGGTGATGAGCGAGCAGGGCAAGGCGATGATGGGCACTGCGCTCGCGTCGGGCCTGGACCGGGCCCGCATCGCCGCCGAACAAGCGGTGGCCAGTCCATTGCTCGAGGGCGTCGACCTGTCAGGTGCGCGTGGCGTGCTGGTCAACATCACGGCGTCCTCTTCGTTGAAGATGAAGGAGACGCGTGAAGTGATGAACACGATTCGGGCGTTCGCTGCGGAAGACGCCACCGTGATCTTCGGAACGGTGTGCGACGAGTCGATCGGCGACGGATTGCGTGTTACCGTCGTCGCCACCGGTCTTGGCCGCTCGGCGTCGAAGAAGCAATCGACACCGTTCACGGTCGTGCGCACCGGCACCGACAATGCGCCTATCAACGTACCTGCGGCCGCGTCGCACACCTCGGCCTCGGACTACAGCGATTTCGAGAAGCCCGCCATCTGGCGCACGCGCGAGTCGGCGCAGGCCAGGGTCGCGGCGATGGAAGACACGGGCTCCGAGCGGTACGACATCCCTGCGTTCCTGCGGAAACAGGCCGATTGAGTTGCCACTGAGCGCCAGTAAACTCACGCCATGATCAAACAGCGCACTTTGAAGCAGATCGCCCGCGCGGTCGGCATCGGCCTGC
>JACCSD010000135.1 GCA_013813185.1 Burkholderiaceae bacterium | reverse complement strand
TGCAGCTTTTCCTGCCGCTGGTCGGCCGGCAGCTCGTACGCCTGGCGAAAATTCTCGCGCGCGGTCATGCGCTGCTCGGGCGACAGGCGTGCGTATTCGCCCATGCGCTGCTGCATGCGTTTCTGAGCGTCGCGCGTCAGGCGTGAAAACCCGCCGGCCATTTCGAGCCACTTTTTCTTGCGCTCGGGTTCGAGCGTCTCCCACATCCCGGAAAGCGGCGCCAGCGCTTCGCGCTGCTCAGACGTGAGGTCGTTCCAGCTGGGTTTCGAAGGCGGGGCTACGCGTGTGGCCTTGGAGGCCGGTGCGGGCGCCGCGGGCGCCTGTGCGACGGCCGCACCCATGCTCCCCGCGATCAACGCGCCTGCAAAGATGAAGAGCAATTTGAAGTACAAAGCCGCCGCCTACAGATCTTCCGTTTCACCGCGCAAAAGCAGGCCGAATCCCTTGTCGGCATACGCTCTGATCGGAGTTTGATCCATCAGCACTGCAAAATCCATCGCCGCCAGATCGGACATACGTTCCGGTGCCAGAGGTTGCTGCCATTGATAGATGGCGATGAAGCCGACGATCAGAGCCACCACCGGTGTCGCCACGCCGAAACTGCCGAACCAGCCGAGCCGCGAGCCGCTGTCCGAGGAGCGCCCGCTCGCCGCCTGGAGCGCCGGCGCCCACGCCGGTGCGGTGGACGTTTCGCGATAACGTGCCAGCACGGCAGCGCGCGCCTGCTCGAGCCGATAGGCCGTCTTGTAGTCGATCCCCGCCGCAGCCTCGTTGAGCGCCTGGCGGATCTGATATCCGAATTCTTTTTCGTTCATAGCTGTATGCCCCGTGCTTTTAAGGCCCGCGCCAACGCGTGCGTAGCACGCGAACAGTGGGTCTTGACGCTACCTTGCGAACACCCCATTACCGCAGCTGTCTCCGCCACGTCCATGTCTTCCCAGTAACGCATCAAAAACGCCTCTCGTTGACGGGTTGGCAAACGGGCCACTTCTTCTTCGATGATCGCCACGACTTGTGACCGCTCTACTTGATCCTGCGCGCTCTCGGCCGCTTGTGAACCGGGCATTGCCTCCAGCGTCTCCAGCGGATCCGTATTGTCGTCCTCATGCCCGGGTGACAAAGCCGAGAAAAGCGTCACCCAGGTCGATCGAACTTTTTGCCGCCGGAAGAAATCGTAGGTCGCGTTCTGCAGGATGCGCGTGAAAAGGAGCGGTAACTCCGCCGCCGGCCGATCGCTGTACTTCTCCGACAGCTTCATCATCGCGTCCTGCACGATGTCGAGCGCAGCATCGGAGTCACGCACGGCGTACTGGGCCTGCTTGAACGCGCGCCGCTCGACGCCTGCCAGAAAGTCGGAAAGTTCCTGACGTGACGCCACTAGGCGGCCTTAAGGCGCTGAAGGATTGGCACGTACCATTTGCACAATATGCTGAGCTCCCGTATCTTCCCGCGCTCTTGTAAATCAAAACAAGAAGATAGCTTATGGATTGCAGCTTATCCGCTTATTGAGCAGTAAGTAGGCGCAGAGCGCCGCCGCACCGCCCGTCACGAGCGAGCATGGAACGGCAACCAATCAATTTCCTGTGGACTTTGAGAGGGTTCGAGAAATGGAATTATCCGGCGCTGAGATCGTCGTTCGATGTTTGCAGGATGAGGGAGTCAAGCACGTCTTCGGATATCCGGGCGGAGCGGTCCTTTTCATCTACGACGAGATCTTCAAGCAAGACAAGTTTCAGCACATTCTGGTGCGTCACGAGCAGGCCGCCGTGCACGCCGCCGATGCGTATTCGCGCTCCAGCAAATCCATCGGGGTGGCACTGGTCACCAGCGGCCCGGGTGTGACCAATGCGGTCACCGGCATCGCAACCGCGTACATGGACTCGATCCCGATGGTGATCTTGACGGGGCAGGTACCGACGCACGCGATCGGACTCGACGCCTTCCAGGAATGCGACACGGTTGGCATCACGCGCCCTTGCGTGAAGCACAACTTCCTGGTGAAAGACGTGCGCGAGCTCGCCGGCGCGATCAAGAAGGCGTTTTACATCGCACAAAGCGGCCGGCCCGGTCCGGTGCTGGTCGATATTCCGAAAGACGTGACAGTGGCCCGCTGCGAGTACGCGTATCCGCGCGAAGTCTCGATGCGTTCCTACAAGCCGGTGGCGAAGGGGCATTCGGGCCAGATCAAGAAAGCGGTGCAGTTACTGCTGTCAGCCGAGCGTCCGATGGTCTACACCGGCGGCGGCGTGATCCTGGCGAACGCGGCCGATCTGTTGAATCGCTTCGTCAACCTGCTCGGCTTTCCGTGCACCAACACGTTGATGGGGCTCGGCGCTTTCGAAGCGAGCAACGAGAAGTTTGTCGGCATGCCCGGCATGCACGGCACGTACGAAGCCAACATGGCGATGCAGCACTGCGACGTGCTGATCGCGATCGGAGCGCGCTTCGACGACCGCGTGATCGGCAACCCGAAGCATTTCTCGACCAATCCGCGCAAGATCATTCATATCGACGTCGACCCATCGTCGATCTCGAAGCGGGTCAAGGTCGACATTCCGATCGTCGGCGACGTGCGCGAAGTGTTGATCGAGCTTTTGGCTCAGATCGAAGCGGCCACCTCGCGGCCCGATGCGGCCAATCTGGCGGCCTGGTGGAAGCAGGTCAACGAGTGGCGCAAGAAGGATTGCCTGCGCTACGAAAAAAATGGCGATGCGATCAAGCCGCAATACGTGGTCGAGAAACTGTGGGAAGTCACCGGCGGCAATGCGTTCGTCACGTCGGACGTCGGCCAGCACCAGATGTGGGCCGCGCAGTACTACCGCTTCGACAAGCCGCGGCGCTGGATCAACTCGGGCGGACTCGGCACCATGGGCGTCGGGCTGCCGTACGCGATGGGCGTCCAAATGGCCAATCCCGGCGCTGACGTTGCGGTGATCACGGGGGAAGGGTCGATCCAGATGTGTATTCAGGAGCTGTCGACCTGCAAGCAGTACCGGCTGACGCCGAAGATCATCAATCTGAACAATCGGTACCTCGGCATGGTGCGGCAATGGCAGCAGATCGACTATGGCGGCCGCTATGCCGAGTCGTACGTCGACGCGTTGCCGGATTTCGTCAAGCTCGCCGAGGCTTATGGCCACGTCGGATTCCAGATCGACAAGCCGGCCGATGTCGAGCCCGCGTTGAAGGAAGCGTTCGGCAAGTACAAGGACCGGCTGGTGTTTCTCGATTTCATCACCGACCAGAAGGAGAACGTCTGGCCGATGGTGAAGGCGGGCAAGGGGCTGACCGAAATGCTTTTGGGCAGCGAGGACCTATGAGGCACATCATCTCGGTTCTCCTCGAGAACGAACCCGGCGCGTTGTCACGGGTGGTCGGACTGTTCTCCGCGCGCGGCTACAACATAGAAACCTTGACGGTCGCGCCGACCGAAGACGCCTCACTCTCGCGCATGACAATAGTCAGCGTCGGTTCCGATGACGTGATCGAACAGATCACCAAGCACTTGAATCGACTGATCGAAGTCGTCAAAGTCGTCGACCTGACCGAAGGCGACTACATCGAGCGCGAGCTCATGTTGATCAAGCTGCGCGCAGTGGGCAAGGAGCGTGATGAGATCAAGCGCATGGCCGATATCTTTCGCGGCCGCATCATCGACGTCACCGAGCGCAGTTATACGATCGAGCTGACGGGCAACGGCGCCAAGCTGGACGC
>JACCSD010000130.1 GCA_013813185.1 Burkholderiaceae bacterium | reverse complement strand
CGACGATGCTGGCGAGCTCATCGAGTGCGCCGGCAATCGCCGCCGTTTTCGGAAGCGTGCGCCGCGCATCGGCCAATACCTCCCGGCCACCGTTCAGGCGAGAAAGCGCCACCAACGCCAAGCGCACCTCGCTCGATAGCGACATCGACTGCTGCTGCAACGTCGGTACGTCTTTCGCGCTCAGCGCCGCCAGCAGATCGTCGACCAAGGTTGCCGGCAGTTGCGCCAATTCCAGAATGCCGCGCACCACGCCGGTATGTCCCAGATCCAGGCGCACGTTGGACAAGCCCGCCAACTGCAACGACGCCCGGGCAAGCTCCAGCAATTCAGCATCGGCCGCAACGCCACCGCGGCCGTACAGCTCGGCGCCGACCTGCAGCGGCTCGCGCGAGGCCAGCGGGTGCAAGGGTCGCGCGTGCAGCACGCTGCCGGCGTAACACAGGCGCACCACGCCCTGGCGATTCAGGATGTGCGCATCGATGCGCGCGACCTGCGGCGTGGTGTCAGCGCGTAGTCCGAGCAAACGCCCGCTCGACTGATCGGTCAGTTTGAATGTGCGCAGATCGAGGTCGTCGCCGGTACCCGTATGCAGCGAATCCACGTGCTCGATCAGCGGGGGAATGACGAGCTCGTACCCGTAGCCGCGATAAAGGTCCAGCAGTGCACGACGCAACTGCTCGACACGGCGCGCTTCGTGCGGCAGCACGTCGGATATGTTTTCAGGCAGCAACCAGCGCGGCATGGCAACGCAAGACTGCCCGGGTGGGCGTCTCGCAATGATCAAGGGTCAGTCAGGAATTGGGGCGGCTAACTTTGCAGCCAGAACAATAGCGCGCCGGCGGCGACGGCGATCAAACCGAAGAAGCGGATCTGGCCGTCGTTGAGCTCACTTAACCGCGCGAACATTTGGCGCCACGCCTTCGGCGCCACCAATGGCATCAGTCCTTCGAAAACCAGCATCAGCGCGACGGCCAGGCCAAGAACCGACATTAGGGCCTGCTCACCCTAAGACATGAGTGCGATAGGCCGATTATCGAGATCCGCCCTTCGTGCTCGATGAGGTGCCCGGCTTGGAACCCCTCAAGTACTTGAAGAAGTCAGACGATGGATCGATGACCATCAAGTCGTTCCGGTTCTTGAAGGTCGTTCGATATGCTTCCAGCGTGCGATAGAACTCAGCAAACTCCGGGTTCTGTCCGAAGGCTTCCGCGTAAATCGCAGACGCGCGCGCGTCGCCGCCGCCCTTGACCTTCTGAGCAGCGCTATACGCCTCGGCCAGCAGAACTTCGCGCTGCCGGTCGGCATCGGCGCGGATTTTTTCGCTTTCGGCAGCGCCGATCGAGCGTTGCTCGTTGGCGGCGCGCTTGCGCTCGGCCTCCATGCGGCGAAATACCGAATCGCTGATCTCCGGCACGAAGTCAACCCGCTTCAGACGCACGTCGACGATCTCGACGCCGAGACCCTTGACGCTCGTCTGGACCGCCACCCGAATGTCTTCCATCGCCTGTGACCTCTGCCGCGATGTGATCTCGTTGACCGTGCGTTTGTTGACCGCCTGATTCAGCGCGTCGATCACCAGCGTCGATATCCGTTCTTCCGCCGAGCGCTCGCCGCCGGGAAAGCTGATGCGAAACTCGCGCGGCTCGCTGATCCTCCAGCGGACGAACGAGTCGATCAATAGATTTTTCTTTTCGGAGGTCTGGACGCGATCGGTCACCGGAGTGTCGATCGTCAAAATGCGGTTGTCCTGATACTCGACGTTCTGCAGTAACGGCAGCTTGAAGTACAGGCCGGGCTCCGTGACGACGCGCACGATCTCACCCAACTGGAACACGATCGCAAACTGGCGCTGATCGACGATGAACGTACTGGCGCGCACCGCCACCGCCACCAGCACCAGCGCAATTACGATTGGAACGACTCTGTTCATTCGCTCTTCATCCGTTAACGCGCATCACGATCGCGCGTACGCAAATTCTCGCGGCCGCGCGCTTCGGGCAGCGGCGCCGGTTCCGGCACGGTTGTGGGCGCCGGACGCGTGACGCCGGAGTCCTGTATCGCCTGCTGCATCAGTTTGTCAAAGGGCAGGTACAACAGCGGACTGCTGTTTCTTACATCGACCATGACTTTGCTGGTGTTCGAAAATACCTGCTGCATAGCATCGATGTACAGACGGTCGCGTGTGACCTGAGGCGCCTTCTGGTATTCGGCCAGGATCTGGCCAAACCGCGAGGCATCGCCCTTTGCGGTTTCAACCACGCGAGTCTGGTGCCCTTCGGCCTCCTGCTGCAGGCGCGAAGCCATGCCCCTGGCACGCGGCACGATATCGTTGGCGTACGCCTTTCCTTCGTCGATCTGCCGGTCGCGATCCTGACCGGCTTTCACGGCGTCGTCGAAAGCGGCCTGGACCTGCTCGGGCGGCTGCACATTGCGAATCGCAACCGAAGAAACCAGAATGCCGGTGCCGTAGCGATCGAGCATCTCCTGCATCAGCTTGCGGACTTCGATGGCGATCTCGAGGCGTGACTCGTACAGCACCGAGTCCATTGATCTACGCCCAACCACTTCGCGCATCGCCGACTCCGCAGTCTGCGTAACTGCCACTGTCGGGTTGCGGCTGTTGAACAGGTAATCGCGCGCGCCGGTGTCCTTGATCCGATACTGGACTTCGAACTGAACGTCGACGATGTTCTCCTCGTCCGACAGCATCAGCGCTTCCTTCAGCCGCTCGGGCCGCCCTTTTGTGCCGACCTCGACCCGGCGCAGCGACGAGATATCGACGACCTCGTTGTTTTGTATCGGCCACGGCAAACGCCAGCGAAATCCCGGCGCCGTCGTCTGATCCGACGGTCGGCCGAACGTCGTGACGACACCGACCTGCCCTTCAGGAACGATGTAGAAGCCGCTGCCCAGCCAGATGAGTGCGACGACCGCGAGCACGGCTGCGAGCCCAATGCCGGCGCCCTTGCCATCCGGCGTGAAACCGCCGAACGGCCCGCCGTTGCCGCCGGTGCCACCGCGCCGGGCGCCGCGCCGACCGAACAGATTCGAAAGCCGGCGATTGAAGTCGCGCCAAAGCTCGTCCAGATCCGGCGGGCCGTCGCCACCAGGGCGCTGCGGCCGCTGCGGACGCTGCTCCGGCTCACGACGTGGCTCTTCCTTGCCGTCATCATTGGAGCCATCGGAGCCGTTGCTACCGCGGCCCCACTTGGGATCGTTAAGCGACATCAGAAAGCTGATTTTTGTTAGTAAGTGTCATATCGACCGTGCAGGTTACGACTACACCGCCGCTGCGTTGGGCCAGGAAGGAGAGTTTTCGTTGTGTTCAGAGTTGGCGGGCGAGTCGTCTGCACCCGCCGAACGCTCGATGAATTCGACTATCGAATCGCGCAACAATTCCAATCCCAATCCCGATTGCGCGCTGACCGAAACGGCGACGATGTTATCACGCGAGTCGCGCTCGACCGACGGTGCACGGCCGTTTACATCGATCTTGTTGTAGACGACGAGCGTCGGAACGTTATCGGCGCCGATCTCGTGCAGTACACGCTCGACCTCGGCCATCTGCTCGGCCCGCGCAGGCGACGCTGCATCGACCACGTGCAGTAGCAAATCCGCTTCGGCGGTCTCGTTCAACGTCGATTTGAATGCCTCGATCAACTGGTGCGGCAAGCCGCGGATAAAACCGACGGTATCCGATAGCACGGCGTCCGCCCGCTCGTGGCCGCGCTTGTTCCCGTTGACGCCGTGGGTACCGAGATGGCATTTACGCGCGGTCGTATCCAGCGTCGCAAAAAGTTGATCTGCCGCGAACACGTTGGCCTGCGTCAGCGCATTGAACAGCGTCGACTTTCCTGCGTTGGTGTAGCCGACCAGCGAAATGGAAACAACGTCACCGCGCGACCGGGCCCGGCGGCGCGTGCGCCGCTGCTTTTCCGACTGCTTAAGCCGCTCGCGCAGTCTTCGAACTCGAACTCCGATCAAGCGGCGATCGATCTCGATCTGCTTCTCGCCCGGCCCACCGGTTTTTCCGAGCCCGCCGCGCTGCCGCTCCAAGTGCGACCAGCCTCGTACCAGGCGCGTAGACAAGTGTTGCAGCTGCGCAAGCTCGACCTGCAGTTTGCCTTCGCGGCTCTGCGCGCGCTGCGAGAAAATGTACAAAATAAGCGCGGTGCGATCGAGCACCCAGAGTCCGAGCGTCTGTTCAAGATTGCGCTGCTGCGCGGGCGACAGCGCGACATCGAAGATGACCAGGCCGGCACCCGCGGCGGCGGCCTCCGCTTTCAGCTCTTCGACCTTGCCGGCGCCAATGAAATGCGCGGGGTCAGGCCGATCACGCCGAACGCTGAGCAACGCCGCCGGCACGATGTCGGCCGAGACGACGAGCTGCTTGAGCTCCTCGATTGCGTCCGGATCGTCGCGCCGACCGATGGCGACGCTGACCAGCAGCGCACGCGTCGAACGCTGCGCGCGCTCGGAATCCACCTGGAAGACGCTCAGGCTTCGGGCTCCGCAGCCAGGTTAACGGGCCGCGCAGGTACCACGGTGGAAATCGCGTGTTTGTAGACCATTTGTGTCACGGTATTTCGCAACAGCACGACGTATTGATCAAACGATTCGACCTGGCCCTGCAGCTTGATGCCGTTGACCAGATAGATCGATACGGGAATGTGCTCTTTGCGCAGAGCGTTCAGGAACGGGTCTTGTAGAAGTTGCCCTTTGGCAGTCATTTTTTCTCCAGCGTTTTGACACGCTTGTTCGTATGCGGTTCAGTGAAACAAGCTGGCACGCCCTGATAGTTGGAGACGGCCCGGCTCAAATCAATGTAAAGCAAAAGCCGCGCCTTGGCGAGTTAGCCTGAGGCGATGCGCGAGCTGCATGCTTGATTACAGCTATTCGACGTACGGGTTCCTGCTAGTGCGAAATTCCACCCGCAGTGGAGTGCCGGTCAGCTCGAACTGTTCGCGAAACTGACCTTCGAGATAGCGCCGGTAAGAATCGGCCACGTTGTTCAGCGAATTGCCGTGCACCACGATGATCGGCGGATTGTGGCCACCCTGGTGCGCATAGCGTGGTTTTGGACGCGAGTGTCCGGCGCGCGCGGGCTGTTGCCGCGCCACTGCGGCTAGCAATGCGCGCGTCAGTTTAGGGGTGGGAAGCCGGACGAATGCGGCGCAATAGGCCTCGGTCACCGATCGCATCATCGCCTTCAGCCCGGTTCGCTTGCGCGCAGACACCTGATGAAAGCGGGCCCAGCGCAGGAAGTGCAGCTTGCGCTCGATTTCCCGCGTGATCCGCTCGCGCTGGTACGAATCCAAACCATCCCACTTGTTGACCGCGACCACCATCGCGCGGCCACTTTCGAGCACGAAACCGGCGATGTGCGCGTCCTGATCGGCGATCTCGGACGCCGCATCCAGCAGCAGAATCACCACGTTGCAGTCGGCAATCGACTGCAGCGTTTTGACTACCGAAAATTTTTCAACCGTCTCGAACACCTTGCCGCGCCGCCGAATGCCGGCGGTATCGATCAGCGTGAACGTCTGGCCATCGTATTCGAACTCGATCTCGATCGAGTCGCGTGTCGTACCCGGCTGGTCGAATGCAATCAGCCTCTGCTCACCGAGCAGTGCGTTGATCAACGTCGATTTGCCAACGTTCGGCCTGCCGACGACGGCTACGCGAATGCGCCGCTCGCCGTCGGGCTCGCCCTCCGACGCGTCGGCCGCGGCCTCGACAAATTTTTCGAGCGCGACGTGCATCAGGTCCTGCACGCCATCGCCGTGCGCCGCGGAGATCAGCAGAGGCTCGCCCAGTCCAAGCTCGTGAAACTCGGCGGCCGACTGCTCGGTGAGTCCCTCTGCCTTGTTGACTGCCAATACGATCGGCCGGCTGGCGACGCGCAGCCGTTTGGCGATGCGAGCATCCTGGCCCGTGAGGCCTTCGCGCGCGTCGAGAACGAAGATCACCACGTCGCACTCGGCGATTGCCTGTTCGGTCTGCGCCGCCATTTCGCGCACGATGCCTTCGGCATTGACAGGCTCGAAGCCGCCCGTGTCGATGACGATGTAGTCGCGCGGCCCGATCCGGCCTTCGCCATAGTGGCGGTCCCGCGTGAGCCCCGGAAAATCGGCGACCAGGGCCGCGCGCGTGCGCGTTAGTCGATTGAACAGCGTTGACTTGCCGACGTTAGGCCGGCCGACGATGGCGACTACGGGTTTCATAACGAATCAGTCGCCGGTGCGCAGCGCCGGCTTACGAGCCTACTCAATCATTATCAACGCCACCGTACCGTCGCGCGCTTGCACGACAGCGCCGCCGCCGAGCGCACGCGGTGTCGCGACGACTTGTGCGGGCAACGGAACGCGCGCCACAAACGCACCATCCTCGGGTGAAAGCAAATGAACAACCCCCGCAAAATCACCGGTGACGATCGCGCGCGGCAACGCGAGCGGCGCGGACAGGTCTCGATGCAGCAGCTTGTCCTGCCGCCATGCGGTCGAGCCGGCCGCGCGATTGAACGCAACGACGTTCGACTTTGCATCCACTACGTAGACGCGCCGCTCATCGGCCGTCGGACCGGCGCCTGCAGAAATCTCGCTCGACCAGCGCAGGCTACCGTTGGCGGCATCGAAGCATCCGACACGGCCCTGGTAAGACGCCGCGCACACTTCGTTGCCGATCACCAGCGCCGCACCGACGACGTCGGCCAGGCGCTCGACTTCGGTGGCGCCGCGCGGCTCTGAAACAGCAACGTCCCAACGGACCGCCCCATTGGCGGCGTTCAATGCGACCAGCCGCCCGCTCGGGAAACCCGCGATCACGACGTCGCCCGCGTACACCATCTCGGTCAGGCTGCGCAGCGTCAGCGGTACGTTGGCGCGTTGATACGCCCAGCGCCGTTTGCCGTTAGCCGCATCCAATGCAGTGATTCGATAGTCGGTGGAGCGCACGACAACCAGGCCGCGGCCCACCAGCGGCGGCGACCGCATCTCACCGCCGACCTGCGTGCGCCACAGCTCTTTACCGTCGGCGCCCAGCGCGATGATCTCGCCGCGCGCGCTGGCAACCGCGACTGTGAAGCCATCGCTGCCAACGCCCGCGCTGATACGTGTCTTGACATCAGAGCGCCACACGACCTGGCCCGAATCCGGCGCCAGCCGTACGACGGCACCGTCGGCGGCCGCGGCGTAGACCGCGTTCTCCGTTACCGCGGGTTGCATCAACTCCGTGCGGCCGGCGCCGACCGACGCGCGCCAGGCGATGCGCGCGTTGAGCGCCGGCTTGATGTCGGTCAGCGCGGTGGGCTGCGCCGCTCTGGACGGCGGGCCCCCAAGCCACGACGGAAGCCAGGCGCATCCCGCCACCAAGCTCAACGACGCGGCCAATAGCACACCACGAGCATGCCTCATGAAGTGGCCGTCGCTGGCAGCGCGTCGAGTTTCAATTGGATGATCTGCCGCAGCGGGTGTTCTGCCGTCGCCTTTGCAAGTGCATCGCGATAAGCAGCACGTGCTTCATCGATCTTGTTTTGCGCAAACAAAATGTCGCCGCGCCGATCCGCGATCGCCGTCGCGTGAATCGTCGTACCCGCGCCGTCGAGCACCTTCAGCGCCTCATCGAGCTGTTTTTCGTCCAGCAACACGCCTGCCAACCGCACCCTTGCAATGGCGACGACTTCCGGACTGTCCGCGCGCTCGATCACCCACTGCAAGCGCGTCCTCGCACCCGCGCTATCGCCGTTTTCCGCAGCCCAGCGAGCCGCCTGCAACGCGGCCATCGGGCCATACGTCGTGCGGCCGTACTTGTCGGTCAGAGTCGAGCTGAGCGCGCTCACTCGTTCGGTTTCACGAGCGGCCATCGCACGCTCGAGCTCGGCATAAACGCCGGCGGCCTGTTCGGCCTGACTGCGCTGATACCAACGCCAGCCGTTGTACGCCGCGAAAGCCAGCAGCACGACGGTCGTGACGGTTAATATCAGATTGCCGTACTTGCCCCACCATGCCCTCAGCTCGTCGAGCTGCTCCTGTTCCTGTAAGTCGTACGCCATTGCGCCTTCCGTCTTTCTCTATTGTTCGGGTTCGACCTCGGCACCATCGAGCGCGTCGACCAGGGTGTCGGCCAAGTTTTGCAGCGGGACGATACGCTGCTCCGCTCTTGTGCCACTGGGGAGCACTCGCAGCGGCTTGACCGCGGCCGACTCCGATGCCAGCTCACTTTCGCCAATGATGACGGCAAACTCGGCGCCGCTAGCATCGGCACGTTTCATCTGCGATTTCATCGACGCCTCGCCGGCGTGGCAGATCACGTCGAGTCCGGCATCGCGCAAGCGCTCGGCGGTCAGGAACGCACTCGTTGCCGTGGCGCCCCCCTGATGAATCACATACACGTCGGTGCGCGCTGCGGTGTCGACCTGCCCCGACTGCGTCAGGCATTCAATCACTCTTTCGATGCCCATCCCAAAGCCGACCCCCGGCGTCGGCTTGCCCCCGAGCCGCTCGATCAGCGGGTCATAGCGGCCACCGCCGCACAAGGTTCCCTGCGCCCCGAGCTCGTCGGTGATCCACTCGAACACGGTGAGGTTGTAGTAGTCGAGCCCGCGCACCAGACGCGGATTAATTTTGAATTCGACTCTCGCCGCGGCGAGCAGCTCCTGCAGTCCATCAAAATGCCGGCGCGACGCATCACCCAGATACGTGGTGATCTGCGGTGCAGCGCCGAGCAGCTGGGCCATCGCCGGGTTCTTGCTGTCGAGAATGCGCAGCGGGTTGGTGGCCAACCGGCGCGTTGAGTCGGCGTCGAGCGCGTCTTGATGGCGATCGAAGTAAGTGACCAGCTCGGCACGGTGGCGCGCGCGTTCGTCACCCTGGCCCAGGCAATTGATTTCGAGACGTGCGCTGGTAATGCCGAGAATCTTCCACAACCGCGCGAGCATCACGATCTGCTCGGCGTCGATATCCGGCCCCGCGAATCCAAGCGCTTCGACGTTGACTTGATGAAACTGGCGAAAGCGCCCGCGCTGCGGACGCTCATGGCGAAACAGCGGCCCCATCGACCAGACGCGCTTCGGACCGTCGTAGGTCAGGCTGTGCTCGATCGCTGCGCGCACGGTCCCTGCGGTGAACTCCGGGCGCAGCGTGAGACGCTCCTGATTCGACCGATCCTCGAACGAATACATTTCTTTTTCGACGATGTCGGTCACCTCGCCGATGCCGCGCACGAACAGATCGGTATGTTCGAGAATCGGCGTGCGAATCTGCTGATACCCGTACGACCTAACCCAATCCGCCACCCGCGCCTCGAACCATTCCCACAGCGGCGATTGCGCAGGCAATAAATCATTCATGCCGCGCACCGCGGCAAGCTTCACATTCGCCATCGTTTAATGATGCGCCGGAGTTGCCGCCGCTACCGCCGCCGTTGCTGACGCCGTTGCTGCATACGCGCGCCGCACGTATTCGTCGACGATCGCCTGGAACTCGGCGGCAATCCGGTCACCCTTCAACGTCACCGTGCGGACGCCGTCGACGAACACCGGGGCGACCGGCGCTTCACCTGAGCCGGGCAGGCTGATGCCGATATTCGCGTGCTTGCTTTCGCCGGGCCCATTGACGACGCAACCCATGACCGCAACGCTCATCGACTCGACGCCCGGATAGTCGGCCCGCCAGAGTGGCATTTGCGCGCGTAGCCACGACTGAATGTCGTTGGCCAGCTCCTGAAAAAACGTGCTCGTGGTGCGGCCGCAGCCGGGGCACGCGACGACCATCGGCGTGAACGCGCGCAGTCCGACTGTCTGCAAAATTTCCTGCGCGACCTGCACCTCGGTCGTCCGCGATTCTCCCGGCGCCGGCGTAAGAGAAATGCGAATCGTGTCGCCGATTCCTTCCTGCAGCAACACCGAGAGCGCCGCAGTCGACGCCACGATGCCCTTGCTTCCCATCCCCGCCTCGGTCAGGCCAAGATGCAGCGGATAGTCGCAGCGCCGCGACAGCTCTCGATAAACAGCAATTAAATCCTGCACACCGCTGACTTTGGCCGACAGGCAGATCATGTCTTGGTTCAAGCCCAGCTCTTCGGCGCGTGCCGCGCTGGCAATCGCAGAGTGGACCAGAGCTTCGCGCAGCACGCTTTTCGCATCGAACGGTTCGGTGCGCTGCGCGTTCTCATCCATCATTCTTGCGAGCAACTCTTGATCGAGGCTGCCCCAGTTGACACCGATGCGCACCGGCTTGCGATAGCGACAGGCCACGTCGATCATCTGCGCAAAATTGTCGCCGCCTTTGGCGCCACGCCCGACGTTGCCCGGATTGATACGGTACTTCGACAGTGCTTGTGCGCACGCCGGAAACTGCGTCAGGAGTTTGTGGCCGTTGTAGTGAAAATCGCCGACCAGCGGAACATCGATTCCCATTTTGTCCAGTTGATCGCGAATCGGCGCGACTTCGGCCGCAGCCTCAGGCGAGTTGACCGTGATGCGAACAATTTCTGATCCTGCCTGCGCGAGTTGTTTGACCTGAATCGCGGTCGCGATTGCGTCGGCAGTATCGGTATTGGTCATCGATTGCACCGCGACCGGCGCATCGCCGCCGATGCGGACCTTGCGCGTGGCCCACGCGACGGTAATCTGGCGCGTCAGCCGTCGGGCCGCCGGTTGCGCGAATTGCGGCAGACAGTTTGGTAACTCGACCGGTCTGTTCATCGCCCCATTTTTATTTGATGGTGAAGCGTGCGATGTTGTTGCGGGTAAACGGCTGCAGATTGAACGCCGCACCGCGGACTTGTACCGATGCGAAATTTGCATCGCCGATCACGACGGTCAACGGCAGCTCGCCGTCGAGGGCGTGCTCTGCACCTTCTGAATTCAATTGCGACAGCAATATCTTGCCGCCGCGATCGGTCACCTCGGCCCACGACGCGCCATTGAACCGCAACACCAGCGTCGGCGCCGCTCCGCTGGCGATAACACTCGATGCGACGGTGGGCTCGGCGGTGTCGGTAGGAGCCGGGACCGGGTCGGCGGCTGCAGTCGATGCCGCCGCTTCGCTCGCCGTAGCTTCACTCGCCGCCGCTGGGCTCGCTGTAGCTGGGCTCGCTGTAGCTTCGCTCGTATTAATCGGCGCAGCCGGTTCGGTTGGCGCCATGGCCGGCGCCGCCGCAGGGCCTGCTGGTCCGGCAACCGGTGTGGGCGGTAGTGGCTGTTGCTGCGGCTGGTTCGCTAGCCAACCGAGCACCCCGAGCGCAATCAAGATCAGCAATGCAGTGCCGAACATCCATTGCGGAAGCTTGCGCTCCCGGCTCGCCGCGTGCGCGGCAGAGTAATCGGTCGCCCCGCCGTCTACGACGGATTCACGCGCGGGTTCGAGCTTTGCATTTAAGTCGCTCAGCAGCGGCGAGGGATCGATTTTGAGCATCCGTGCGTAACTGCGAACAAAGCCGCGGACGTAGGCCGGCGCAGGCAGGCGCGCCAGGTCTTCCTGTTCGATCGCGCGCACCTGATTCGGGTGCAGGCGCAACTGGGCCGCAACATCCGTCACACCGAGTCCGGCGCTTTGCCGTTGCATCGCAAGCCGCGCGCCGTAACTTATCGGCGCTGCAGCATCCGCGTCGGAGTTGGACTGGACACCGGTGCGCATGCCGACGGTGGAATTGTTCGACATCACACCCTGTTCAATCATCGAAATCGCCGCGCGCGAGCGCTGCAGCTTCCGGCGACTGCGGGAAGCGTTGTTTCAATTCATTGGCAAGTTGGGTTTCGGTGCGCAGATCGGCATTGGCTCGCGCAACGCGCAGCCCCAGCCACAGACTCTCGGCCGAGGACTCGATCGACTTGGCCAGCACGTTGTAATAGAACGTGGCTTTCTCGACCTGGTTCGTCGCCAGATACAAGCGCGACAGCAAAAACTTCGGAACCGCCATGCCGGCGTCGAGCTCGAACGAGCGCCGCAGATACCGCTCGGCACCTTGGTAATCCTTGATCTTCATCAGGCACGCGCCGGCATTCTGGTTCGCACGGGCGGGCGTCCGATAAAGCGGATCGCGGATCGCCTGATTGAAATATTCGATCGACTCCCGTTCGCGCCCGGTATTGCAGAGAAAGTAACCGTAATTGTTGTTCAGCTCGGAGTTGTTTGCATCGAGCTTCAAAGCGCGCTGAAAACTCTCGTCGGCATCGCGCGGCTCTTTCATGTCCATGTAGATCAGACCCAGCAAGCCATGCGCTTCGGCATAACTGGCGTCGATCGCCGCCGCACGCCGCGCTTCATCGAGTGCTACCGCCAGCTGGCCATTGCGGTAATAGCCCGCGGCCAGGTCGGTGCGGGCCCGGGCGCGATTGCGCAAGTCGCCCTCGGTGACCTTGGTCGACCGCTCGGTGGTGATCTTCGACGACCCGTCATTGCTGACGGTGGTCGTCGTCGTGGTGGTGCAAGCGGCGCTTAGTAATGCCAACGCCGCACAGCTCATCAGGCGTAAGTCCATCTGTTCCTCTAGTGCGCGCTTGCCGTTAAGGGGATTACTTTACGGCCAGTGCGCTCGCTGACGCGCGTTCGATCACGAATATCGCCCGCCAGCTGGCCGCACGCCGCATCGATATCGTCACCGCGTGTTCTGCGCGTAGTGGTGACGATGCCGGCGTCGGCCAAGTGTTGCGCAAAGGTTCGAATGCGTTCTGTCGATGAGCGCTTGAATCCCGACTGCGGGAACGGATTGAACGGAATCAGGTTGAACTTGCACGGCACATCGGCCACCAGCGCCACCAGTTCGGCGGCATGCTGGTCGCTATCGTTGATGCCGTCCAGCATGACGTACTCGAACGTGATGAAGTCGCGCGGCGCGGTGCGCAGGTAGCGCCGGCACGCGGCCAGCAACTCGCGCAGCGGGTATTTTCGGTTCAACGGCACCAATGTGTCGCGTAGTGCGTCGTTGGATGCGTGCAGCGAGACCGCCAGCGCAACCGGGCAGTCGGCGGCCAAACGGTCCATCAGCGGCACCATGCCCGAGGTCGACACAGTGACGCGCCGGCGCGACAGGCCGTAGGCGTTGTCGTCCAGCATCAACCTGAGTGCCGGCAGCACCGCATCGTAGTTTTGCAGTGGCTCGCCCATTCCCATCAGAACCACGTTGGAAACTGTGCGTACGCGCGGGCTGCCGTCCGCTTCCGTTGCCGGGCGCGCAGCGACCGGCTCCCCTGAATGCTCCACCATCCAGAGCTGGCCGATGATCTCGGCCGTGGTCAAGTTGCGGTTAAAGCCTTGTCGCCCGGTCGAGCAGAACACGCAATTGACCGCGCACCCTGCCTGCGTCGAGATACACAACGTTCCGCGATCGGTCTCCGGAATGAACACCGTTTCGATCGCATTGCCAAGCCCGACATCGAGCAGCCATTTGCGTGTGCCGTCGGTGGCGGTCACGTCGCTCAGCACACCCGGAGCAGCAATCTGGGCGTGCTCCGCCAGCTGAGCGCGCAACGACTTGGCCAGATCCGACATCGCATCAAAATCGCGCGCACCGCGCCGGTGAATCCAACGCAATACCTGCCGCGCGCGAAACGGCTTTTCACCCAGCGACTCGACGTATGCCGCCAAAGCGGCAGCATCCAAATCGAGAAGATTTACGAGCACAGGAGCGTGCGCCATGGCGATTCCTGCTCTACCGCGAATACAGGTTCATCTGCGGAAAGAAGTACGCGATCTCGAATTCCGCCGTCGCGGTTGCGTCCGACCCGTGCACGGCATTGGCGTCGATGCTGTCCGCGAAGTCCGCTCGGATCGTGCCGGCTGTCGCTTTCTTCGGATCGGTCGCACCCATCAGCTCGCGGTTCTTCGCGATCGCATTGTCGCCTTCGAGCACCTGCACCATCACCGGACCCGAGATCATGAAGGTCACCAGATCCTTGAAAAACGGCCGCTCGCGATGCACTCCATAAAAGCCTTCTGCTTCGGCGCGCGCGAGCGAAACCATTTTGGCGGCGATCACCTTCAATCCGTTTGACTCGAATCGAGAATAAATCTGTCCGATGACATTCTTCGCAACGGCATCCGGTTTGATGATCGACAATGTTCGCTCCACCGCCATGCTTCTTTTCCCCGATTTTTATTGGCGCCAAGCCACAAAAAGCTCGACAAATGAATGACTTGCGGCACGCAAGTTAGCGCGAAATGTTAACACGCAGCCGCCTCGGCTCGCACATTTCGGACTAAGCCGCCGGCTCCAGTACGGCGATCGACTCGACGTGCGATGTGTGGGGAAACATGTTAACGACGCCTGCGGCGCGCAGCGTCCAGCCACCGTCGCTGACCATCACATTGCAGTCGCGCGCCAGCGTCGCCGGATTGCACGACACATAAACCACCCTCTCGGGGCGCCGCGGCGCACAGGCGGTGCCTGCGAGCGCCTGCACGAGTGCCAGTGCCCCTTCGCGCGGTGGATCGATCAGCACCTTGTCGATCGCTCCCGCGCGGCCCACCAGGGCGCGCCAGTCGTCAGACGTAAATTCAAACAGGTTGCGCGTTTCGAATTCGGTGCGATCGGTCAACGAATTGAGAGCCGCAGCTGCCCGCGCGCGCTCTACCAGCGGCGCACTGCCCTCCACTCCAATCACCTTGCGCGCGCGGGTCGCCAATGGCAACGTGAAGTTGCCCAGGCCGCAGAAAAAGTCAGCGACCGTTTCGGTCGGGCCTGGTGCCAGCAGTCGCAACACGCGCGAAACCAGGACTTCGTTGACTCGATGATTGACCTGTGTGAAGTCGGTCGGCGAAAAAGGTAACGCAATGCCAAACTCTGGCAACGGCAGCTCGAGCGGCTGCGGCGGCTCGAGATCAAGCGGCGCCGCCGTCTCTGGTCCGGCCGGCTGCAACCACATGCCGACGGAATGCGCGCGCCCGAATCCGCGCAGCAACGCGCAATCCGCAGCCGACGGGGGCTGCAACACGCGAAACACCAGCACGATCGTCGCTCCGCCGATCGCAAGCTCGATTTGCGGCAACCGCTCGCGCAACGTCAGCGACGAAATTAAATCGCGCAGTGGCAGCAGAAGGTCGCTCACCTTTCTGGGCACGACTTCGCACTGATGAATGTCGGCCACATAGCTGCTCGCGCGCTCGTGAAACCCGACCAGTACGCCGCCCTTCTTTGCGACGTATCGAACAGTGAACCGAGCCCGATGGCGGTAATTCCACGCAGGCCCCACCACCGGCCTCAACATCATCTGCGGCCGAACTCGACCGACATGCCACAGCGTGTCCTCCAGTACGCGTTGCTTCAGCGCCACCTGCGCGCGCGCGTCGATGTGCTGCATCGAGCAGCCGCCACACGCGCCGACGTGCAAACCGGCGTGCGGACAGCGCGGTACGACGCGCAGCGCAGATTCATGCGAGATCTCGATCGCTCGGCCGGATTCGTACCTCGCCTTTTGCCGCAGGACTTCGTAAACGGCGGTTTCGCCCGGCAGCGCGCCTTCGATGAAGACGGCCTTGCCGTCGCGATGAGCGACACCGCGTCCTTCCTGGTCAAGAGATTCGACCTGGACCTCGAACCGCTCGCCGCGCACCTGAAACTTAGGTTGCCGCTGCTGCGCCATCCGGCCAGGCGCCGAGGTATTCGCGCCAATGCGGAGCCGGCAGGCGCTGCAGCGATTCGCGCACCAGAGTTTCCTCTGCGGTGCGTTGTTCGTCGTTCACCACGCCGCGCATTTTTTGAAACCGGTTGAACAGCAGGTACGTGTTGACGACATCGGTTTCGCAATAACTCCTGATCTGCTCAAGCTGCCCGTCGCGGTATGCCCGCCACACCTGGCTACCATCCATGCCGAGCTTGCCCGGATAGCCCGCCAGCTTCGACAGCACGTCCAGCGGCGCATTCGCACGCGATTGATACATCGACAATACGTCCATTAAGTCCGTGTGACGCGTGTGATAGCGGCCGATGTAATTGTTGTAGCGAAACTCGGGATCGTCGACGCCGAGCTCCCAGTAACGCGCGGCTGAGACTCCTGCCAGCAGACCTCGATAGTGCAGCACCGGAAGGTCGAAGCAGCTGCCGTTCCAACTGACGATCTGCGGCGTGTGCCGATCGATCATTCCGAAAAAGCTCTGGATCAACGCTGCCTCGGGGTCACTCGCGGCGCCGATCGAACCGACTCTGAAGCCGGCGTCGTTGCGCAGCGCGCACGAGATCGCAACGATGCGTTGCAGATACAGCGGCAGGAAGTCGCCGCCGGTTTTTTCGCGCCGCTCGTTAAATGCGCACTCGGCAACTTCAGCGTCGGCCAGATCGCGCCAGTCGGCGCGCAGGCGCCGTAGTCCTGCGATATCGGGAATCGTCTCGATGTCAAAGACCAGAACCGGCGTCACGGGCGCGCGGGAAGGTACTTCAGAGGGTCGACCGGTTTGCCCTGATGACGAATCTCAAAGTGCAGCTTCGGCCGGTCTGCATCCGAGCGCCCAAGCTCGGCGATCACCTGCCCGCGCTTGACGGACTGCTTTTCGGCGACCAACACCTTTCGGTTGTGCGCGTACGCGGTGATGAAGTCATCGCTGTGGCGAACAATCACCAGATTGCCGTAGCCGCGCACCGCACTGCCGACATAGACCACTTCACCATCAGCTGCGGCTTGTACTGGAGCACCTTCATTACCAGCGATATCGATGCCCTTGTTGCGTGGATCGTCGAAAGTCTCGATGACCTTGCCGGAGGTCGGCCACAGCCACGGCAGCGAAGCGGATGGAGCGCGCGCGGGCTCAGGCGCGGGCGGCGGTGGCGGTTGCGGAACGGGAAGCGGCGCAACCGGGGGCGCGGCGGGCGGCAATGAAGCAGGCGCCTCCGGCGCTGGTGTTCCTGACGGCGGCAGCGGACGAACTTCCACCTGGCCGCCGCGAGCGATCGGGCTGACTGTCGCCACATCGGGCGGCGGCGTGACCTGCACAGTCTGGCCCGGTATCAGCCCGTCCGATTCACCGATACCGTTCCAGCGCGCCAAATCTTTGAGGTTGACGCCGAACGCGAGCGCGACGTTGGCCAACGTATCGCCGCGCTGCGCGACATAGATGCCGTCCTTGGCGGTGCGTACGACAGCGGGCGCGGCCGGCAGCGGAGCCGTGGCAGCGGCGCCCCGTCCCGAGCGATCGGCCACCGGCGCCGGCCGCTGACTCACACACGCGGTGACCGTCAACGCGCACAGCAGCGCGCACCCCTTGATGATCAACTTGCTTTCCATCGCACCCTCAACCCACGCCACCGCGCAACGGGACGAAGCGTACCGGCTCCTTGCCGCTCTTCTGCACGCGTCCACTGGCATCCTTGATCACAATCGTCAGCTGCTGATTCCATGTCCCCACGGGAGCCACGATGCGGCCACCGACCTCCAACTGTTCGATCCACGCGGGCGGAATTTCATCTCCTGCCGCGGCAGCAACGATGCAGCGATACGGTGCGGCAGCCGCCACCCCTTGCGCACCGTCGCCGAAGATCAACCGCACATTGGACAAGCGCAGCGGCCGCACGTTTGCGCGCGCACGCTCGTGCAACGCGCGCAGCCGCTCGACGCTGACGACTTCGCCAAAGAGTTGCGCCAGTACCGCGGCCGCGTACCCGCAGCCGGTGCCGACCTCGAGCACGCGGGCCGTGTGCGCGTCAGGCAAATCCTCGAGCGCCAGCTCGGCGGTGCGCGCGACGATGTACGGCTGCGAAATCGTCTGACCGTGCCCGATCGGCAGCGCCGTATCTTCATACGCGCGGCTCGCCAGCGCTTCATCGACAAACAGATGGCGCGGCACGATCCGCAGCGCTTCCAGCACGCGTGAATCGCGTATTCCAAGTTCGCGCACCCGCTCGACCATGCGATCGCGCACGCGGGCGGATACAAGCCCGCTTGGATTTTGTTCGCCCGCGCCCGCTTCGGTGGGCGAACGACTCATCGATCGAAGCCCGCAGCGAGCCACTCGGTGACGCCCGCCAGCTGATCGGTGTGCGTCAGATCTATCTGCAGCGGCGTCACGGAAACGTAGCCCGCCGCCGTGGCATGAAAATCGGTACCCGGGCCGCCTTCCCGTGCGGCACCCGCGGCCCCGATCCAGTAAATCGGCTCGCCGCGCGGGTTCATCATTCGCACGACAGCCTCTGACGGGTGGCGCTTGCCAAGACGCGTGCCGACGATGCCTTTGATCTGATCACGCGCCAGGCTCGGCACGTTGACGTTCAACAGGAAAGGCGCAGCGATCGGCCGCTCGATGTAGCGCTGCACGATTTCACGGGCCAAGTCTGCCGCGACGTCAACGTGCTCGAACCCGCGGTCGAGCAGCGAGAAGGCAATTGCCGGCACGCCGAAAAGGTAGCCTTCCATCGCGGCGGCGACGGTGCCTGAATAGATCGTGTCGTCGCCCATGTTCTGGCCGTTGTTGATGCCGGACACGATCAAGTCCGGCATTCGATCGAGCAGCCCCGTCAACGCGATATGCACGCAGTCGCTCGGCGTGCCGTTGATGAAAGTGAATCCATTCGCCGCCTGGCTGATCGTCAGCGGCCGGTGCAACGTCAGCGAATTGCTCGCACCGCTGCTGTTTTGCTCGGGCGCCACGACTACAACTTCCCCCAGCGGCCGCATCGCATCGGCCAGCGCCACCAGGCCGGGCGCCAGATAACCGTCGTCGTTGGAAACAAGAATGCGCATAAAAAAAGTAGCCGGCGTGTGCGCAGCACACACCGGCTTCCCTGAACGTATTGGTCGGGGCGGCGAGATTCGAACTCGCGACCCCTTGCCCCCCAGGCAAGTGCGCTACCAGGCTGCGCTACGCCCCGAACTGCGGCGAGTATATCCGCTAGCGATGGCGCAACAGCTTGCGAATTGCGGTGAGCTCCGCATGTAGTGCTGCGATGTCGACCGCTTTGGCGTGCGTGCCATCACCGTTGACCGCCGCTGAATCGTTTGCCGCGATCAAACCGGAGCGCGGCGCCACGCGCTCACCTTGCTCGTTGTCATCCAGGCGATTGCGCGCGCCGCTAATGGTGAAGCCCTGCTCGTACAACAGCCCGCGAATTCTGCGAATCAGCAGCACTTCGTGATGCTGGTAGTAGCGGCGGTTGCCGCGCCGCTTGACCGGGCGCAACTGAGTGAACTCCTGCTCCCAGTAGCGCAGCACGTGCGGTTTGACGCCGCACAGATCGCTGACTTCACCGATCGTGAAGTAGCGCTTGGCCGGAATCGCGGGCAGTTGAATCGGAGCTTCGTGGCGCTGCATGGGTCAAGCGCGAAGGGTTAACGGCGGTAGGTCGTGTCGAAGCGAGCGCTCGATCAGAGCGCGCTGGCCGTGGTCGAGACGGCGGCCTTCAATTTCTGACTGGCATGAAAAGTTACGACACGACGGGCAGTTATAGCGATCTCCTCACCTGTTTTCGGGTTTCGCCCCGGACGCTGCGGCTTGTCGCGCAACTGGAAATTCCCAAACCCCGACAACTTGACCGATTCTCCGCGCTCGAGCGCTTGCCGGATCTCATCGAAGAATCCATCGACCATATCCTTCGCCTCACGCTTGTTCAGCCCAAGCCGGTCAAACAATGCTTCGGCCAGCTCGGCCTTGGTCATCGTCTTCACAGAGCGGTCGCCGGAGTGCATCGCACCGGCTGCTCGCGGCAAATCGGGAAACTTGAAGTCGGCTGTGGGCATAAGAAGCTGAGGCAGGTTTTGTCGCATGCGCGTTCTACCGACGCAGGCGCGCGTTAAATCGTTGCTCGAACACCTCAACAATCACTTCAACTGCAGCGTCGGCTTCGGCGTCGCTGACGGGACGCTCAGTATCTTGCAGAACCAATCGGAACGCAAGGCTTTTCTCTTTAATTAACAACACGTTAGCGCTCGCTTCCGCGACTTTGCTTGAAATAGGCGGAGCGCGATACACGTCGAACACCTGAAATTCACTCAGGGCCGACAGGCGGCGCTCCGAGCGCGCCAGCGCATAGACGGCGTCGACCATCGCAGCGACCGGCTCGGAGTCGGCGACTGTCACCGAAATATCGCGTCGCACCGGGTGGAACGGGGACAGCTCGCTATGCCGCGGCAATGTCCGCGCGAGCAACGGTGCCAACTCAAGCTCGAACACGATCGGCGGCTTCGGCAATTCGTACTGTTGTTGCAGGCGCGGGTGCAGCTGCCCGATCATCCCGACCCACCGGCCATCGATCTCGATCATCGCGCTGCGGCCCGGATGCAGCACGGGATGCTGCCCTGCTGTAAACCGCGCTTTCGGCAGTAAGGACTCGACATCGCCCTTGACGTCGAAAAAATCGACATCGCGCGACGCTATCGCCCATTGTTCATCGTCATTTGCACCGTACGCGAGTCCAGCCACCCGGATCGGCTGCGCCACTCCCCCGACCTGTAACGGGCCGTCGGCGCCATGCCGATCTCGCACGTACACGCGGCCGATCTCAAATACACGCACGCGACTCGCTTTGCGATTCAGGTTGTACGACAGCGCGCCCATCAGGCCGCCGAGCAGCGTACTGCGCATCACCGACATCTGGCTGGCGATCGGATTGAGCACCGCAATCGATTCAACGCTGCCCGTGAAGTCGCGCTCCGATAGGGTATCGACAAACGAATAACTGATCAGCTCCGTGTACCCAGCCAGCGACAACGCACGGCGCACATCGTGCGCAGTACGGCGCTCCTCAGGCTCGGCGCGCATCGTCGCCGCGGTGCGAGGCGGAGGCGCGGGAATGTTCTCGTACCCGGTCAGGCGCGCCACTTCGCCAATCAAGTCCTCTTCGATCTCGAGATCGAATCGGAAGCTCGGCGGCGTGACGACGAACGTGTCTCCGTCCTGGCGAAATTCAAATCCGATACGGCGGAATGCATTCGCAATCGCCTCGGAATCGATCGGCATGCCGAGCACTCGCCGGCAGCGATCGATTCTCATCTTAATGGGCTTGCGCTGCGGCACGGCGAGCGTCTGATCGTCGACCGGGCCCGGTTGGCCGCCGCAGACGTCGACGATCAAGCGCGTGATGTGTTCGATGTGCTCGACGTTGCTCGCATAGTCGACACCGCGCTCGAACCGGTGTGCAGCATCGGTTGAAAAGTTGAACCGGCGCGCACGGCCGCGGATCGCATCGGGCCACCAGAAAGCCGCCTCGACGTAAATGTTGACGGTATCCAGCGACACGGCCGTCTTCTCGCCGCCCATGATGCCGGCCAGCGCTTCGACGCCGGCGCCGTCGGCGATCACGCCCACGCTGGAATCGACCTCGACCGTTTGTCCATTCAGCAGTTCGACGCGCTCCCCTGCGCGGCCCCAGCGAACGGTCAACCCGCCGTTTACTTTGTCGAGATCGAACACGTGCGTCGGCCGTCCGAATTCGAGCATCACATAGTTCGAGATATCCACCAGCGCGGAGATCGGACGCTGCCCGCTGCGCTGGAGGCGCTGCTCGATCCACGCCGGTGTCGGCGCCCGGGCATCGACGCCGCGAATCACGCGACCCGAAAAACGTCCGCACAGATCGGGTGCTTCGATCTTCACCGGCACGCGGTCGGCGATGACCGGCGGCACCGCCACCGCGGCAGCCAGCGACAACGGCGCGCCGGCGAGCGCCGCCACTTCGCGCGCGATGCCGACCACGCTCTGGCAATCTGCGCGATCGGGCGTGAGCCTGATCGTCAGCTTGCGATCGTCGAGCGCAAGGTAGTTGCGAAGATCGTCACCGGCAACGGCGCCGGCATTCAGAATCAGCAGGCCGGTGCGATCCTCGTAGAGCCCGAGCTCGCTTGCTGAACACAGCATGCCTTGCGACTGAACGCCGCGGAGCGTGGTCGCGCCGATCTCTACTCCGCCGGGCAGGATCGCGCCCACCAACGCGCACGGCGCCTTTATTCCAGCCGCCGCGTTCGGCGCGCCGCAGACGATCGAAATAATTTCGCCGGCGCCGACTTCGACTTCGCACACCGTCAGCTTGTCTGCATTCGGATGCGCGACGACGCGCGTGATTTCGCCGACGACCACCCCTGAAAACGGCGGCGCCACCGGATCGACGCTCGCGACTTCAAGACCCGCCATCGTCAACCGCTCCGCCAGCTCGTCGCTGGAAAAGGGAGCATCGGCGTAGCTACGCAGCCACTGTTCGGAAAATTGCATCGCTAGGCGAACTGGTGAAGAAAGCGCAAGTCACCTTCGAAGAACATGCGCAGGTCGTCGACTCCATAGCGCAGCATCGCCAACCGCTCAAGGCCGGAGCCGAAGGCGAAGCCGATCGTTTTCTCGGGGTCGAAACCGAAATTGCGGACGACGGCGGGGTGCACCTGCCCCGCGCCAGAGATTTCGAGCCAGCGCCCTTTGCGCGGGCCGCTGGTGAACATCATGTCGATCTCGGCCGACGGTTCGGTAAACGGAAAGTACGAAGGCCGGAAGCGCACCGCGAGCTCGTCGGTTTCGAAAAAGCACCGTAGGAAGTTCGTATAGACCGCCTTCAGGTCGGCGAAGCTGATGTTTTCGTCGAGCCAGAGGCCCTCGACCTGATGAAACATCGGCGAGTGCGTCGCGTCGCTATCGTCGACCCGGTAGCACCGACCGATTGCGATCACCTTGATCGGCGGCTGGTGCATGCGCGCGTAGCGAACCTGCATCGGACTGGTATGCGTTCGCAACACCATCGGCCTGCCATCGCGGTCCTGCACGTCGACGTAAAACGTGTCCTGCATAGAGCGCGCGGGATGATTCTCGGGGCTGTTCAGTGCAGTGAAGTTGTACCAATCGGTTTCGATCTCCGGACCTTCGGCGAAGTCAAAGCCGATCGAGCGAAAGATCTCCTCGATACGCATCCACGTGCGGGCGACCGGATGGATCGCGCCCGCGCTGCGGCGGCGCCCGGGCAGCGACACGTCGATCGACTCGGCAGAAAGCTGCTCGTTGAGTCGCAGATCGGCCAGAGCCTCACGGCGTCGGGCGAGCAGCCCTTCAATCGCTTCCTTGGCCGCATTGATGCTGGCACCGACTGTGCGTTTTTCTTCGGGCGCCAGCTTGGCGAGCGATTTGAGCCGCTCGGTGATGGCGCCACTCTTCCCAAGATACCGCGCCTTCTCGTTTTCGAGCGCAGCCGGTTGCGTTGCCTGGGCGAAGGCGGCGCGCGCTTCGTTTACCAACTCGTCGAGTTCAGCGTTCATCTCTGCAAACAAAAACGGGGCCTCGCATTTGGCCCCGTTTTGATTTTCT
>JACCSD010000126.1 GCA_013813185.1 Burkholderiaceae bacterium | reverse complement strand
GGTGCGCGACGTGCCGAAGGTCGGTGGCACCAAGGACGTCAAGCTGGACGCCCTGCGCGCGCTGAACCCGACGCATGTGATCGTCAACGTCGACGAGAACGATCGTTCCACGTTCGAGAAGATTCAGGAGTTCACGCCGCACGTCATCGTGACGCATCCGAACGCGCCTGAAGACAACCTCGAGCTGTACCGGTTGCTGGGTGAAATTTTCAACGCGCGCGCTCGCGCCGGGCAGCTTTCCGCAGAGCTGCAACGCGAACTCGATGCATGCCGTGCGATTCAATGGCCCGATGAGCGAGCGCTCTACCTGATATGGAAAGACCCGTGGATGGCGGTCGCTTCCGACACGTATATCGCGCGCACGCTGGCTTGCGTCGGCTGGCGCGTGACGCTTCCCCCTGGAGGACGGTCGGGGGCGGCACGTTACCCGGTCATACCTGACATCGCAGCGGAAGCGCACAACGTCGATCGAGTGTTGCTGTCGTCGGAGCCGTTCATGTTCCGCTCACCTCACGTTGCCGAGCTTCACGGTCAACTGCACGTGCCGATCGATTTGATCGATGGCGAGATGACCAGTTGGTACGGCAGCCGTGCGATACGCGGGCTGGCGTATCTGCGCGATTTCCGCGCGGCTCGCCTAGCCGGCGCCTAAGTGGCTCGTAAGGCCGCAAAGCCGCGCTTCAGATCGTCGATCAAGTCGTCGGCGTCTTCAAGCCCGGCCGAGATTCGGAACAACCGTCCTTCGAATTCACACGGCGCCACGCTGCGCTCGGGATAAACGGGAATCAGCAGGCTTTCGAATCCGCCCCACGAGTATCCGCGGCCGAATACTTCGACGGCGTCGACCAGCGCGTTAAGACGGGCGCCACCCGCGCTCGGCTTCAGCACAATGCCGAACAGCCCCGTCGCCCCGCTCATATCGCGCTTCCAAATTTCGTAACCCGGATCGCCTGGCAGCGCCGGGTACAAGACGCGCTCGACCTCGGTTTGTGCGAGCAGCCATTCGATCAGGCGCGCGGCGGTGGCGCGATGCTGGCGCAGTCGCGCCGCCAAGGAGCGCAGTCCGCGCAGCGCGACGTACGCGTCTTCCGGGCTCACCGCGAGACCGAAGTTGAACAATGTCTGACGCAACGGTGACCACGCGGGCTGCGTGCACGTGATCGTTCCCATCAGCATGTCGGAGTGGCCGCAGATGTACTTGGTGGCCGCGTGCACGCTGACATCGACGCCGCACTTCAGCGGCTGAAAGTAAAGCGGCGTGGCCCACGTGTTGTCGATCGCGGTGACGACGCCGCGCTTGCGCGCCAGCTCGGCCAGCAGCGGCACGTCCTGCATCTCGAACGTCAGCGAGCCCGGCGATTCGAGCCACAGCAGTTTCGTGTTCGGCCGGAACTGTGCTTCGAGTTCACGCCCCGCCGTCGGCGCGTAGAAGCTCGCCTGCACGCCGTAGCGCGGCAGCGTCTCGATACAGAAACGGCGTGTTGGACCGTACGCAGAATCGGACACCAACACATGATCGCCGGCACGCAAGAACGCCAGCATCACGATCGTGCACGACGTCAAGCCGGAAGGCACCGCCCAGCTTCGGTAGCCGCCTTCGAGCTCGCTTAGCAGTTCAAACAGCGCATGGTGCGTCGGCGTCCCGTATAAGCCGTAGTTGACCGCGCCCGGCTCGTCGGTACGAAAACGACGCGAGCGCTCTTTCATGTCGGCGACGTTTGCGTGCAGCACGGTCGACCCGCGCACGATCGGCGGATTGATGAAATCGTACCCAGCGATCGCAGCCCTGCCGCCGTGCGTCAATAACGTCTCCGACTTGCGCCTCGCCATCGTCAGTCGATCCTTTGCCGTGGCCGGATTCTTGCATGGCAAGCGGCGCCACCCGTCGCCGCTATCCTGACCGCCATGAAATTCAAGCGACTTACGCTTCCGATCTTCGCTGCAATCGTTTTGACTGCACTTGCAACGCTGGTCGTTTTAAACCTGCGCGCCGAAAAAAAGATCGACGTGCGGCCGACCCACTTGTACCCCGTGGCGGATCAGCAGTTTGTGCGCTCGATGAGCGTGCTGCTGGGTCCGCCCATCCTCGAAGGCAACCGCGTCGAAACGCTGTTGAACGGCGACGGCATTTTTCCTTCGATGCTGGAAGCGATCTCCGGCGCCAAGACCACGATCGATTTCGAAACCTATATTTACTGGTCAGGCGAGATCGGCAAGCGATTCGCCGCCGCGCTGTCCGAACGAGCGCGGGCGGGGGTCAAGGTCAACGTGCTGGTCGACTGGCTTGGCAGCCAGAAAATGGACAACGACTCGATCGAGAAGATGACGCAGGCGGGCGTCGACTTTCGCAAATACCGTCCACTGCGTTGGTACAACCTGGGGCGCATCAACAACCGCACTCACCGCAAGCTGCTGGTGGTCGACGGCCGCATCGGATTCACCGGCGGCGTCGGCATTGCCGACAATTGGACCGGCAACGCGCAAGACCCCGAGCACTGGCGCGACAACCACTATCGCCTCGAAGGCCCGGCGGTGGCGCAGATGCAGGCCGCCTTCATGGACAACTGGACCAAGGTCAGCGGTTCGGTTCTGCACGGCGACACCTATTTCCCGGCGCAGAAACCGTCGGGCCCGATGTACGCGCAAGTGTTCCAAAGCTCGAGCCAAGGCGGCTCCGAGAGCATGCACCTGATGTATCTGCTGTCGATCGCGGCGGCGACGAAGTCGATCGACCTGGCGATGGCGTACTTCGTGCCGGACGAGGAAACCCGCGAAGCGCTCGTGAGCGCGATGAAGCGCGGCGTGCGGGTGCGCTTGATTCTGCCCGGTCAATATAACGACGCCGACCTGGTACGCAATGCGTCGCGCGCCGGCTGGGGCCCGTTGCTGCAGGCCGGTGCACTGATCCACGAATTCCAGCCGACGACGTACCACGTGAAGCTGTTGATCGTAGACGGGCTATGGTCGTCGGTCGGCTCGACCAACTTTGACGTGCGCTCGTTTCGCCTGAACGACGAAGCGAACCTGAACGTCTATGACGCCGACTTTGCACGCCTGCAGACCGAAACGTTCGAAGCGGATTTGAAGCGGTCGCAGCGCATCACGCTCGAGCAATGGGAATCCCGCCCGTGGCACGAGAAGCTGAAGGAACGCGGCGCTGCGCTGTTCTCTTCGCAATTATGAGATGGCGCTGAAGCGATAGACCCCGGCAACTTCGCGCCGCTCGAGTTTGCCCTCGTACCAAAGCGCATGCAGGTGCGCGAGCGATTCTCCGAGGGCAAACGTCAGCTGGTGCAGATTGAGCTCGCGCTTGAACAGCACCGGCACGATGCTCGCCGCCGTCTGCGGCGCATCGCACGCAGCCAGGACCTCATCGAGCCGATCCGCGTGATGACGATGCTGTTGTCCGATGCGTTGATGCAGCCCGTGAAACGGTTTTCCATGCGACGGCAGCACCAAAGTGTCGGCAGGCAGCAGCAACAGCTTGTCGAGCGAACGCAAATAGCGCGGCAGCGGATCGGCGTCGGGCTCGAGATCAAACACGCTGACATTGGTTGAGATGCGCGGCAGCACCATGTCGCCGGCCACTAGCAGCCGGTCGTCCTCGCAGTAAAGCGACGCGTGTTCGGGCGCATGACCGAAGCCAATGATGATGCGGAAGATGCGCTTGCCGTGCGCCGGCCCGATTGCAATTTCATCTCCTTCGTGAATCCGATGAAAGCTGCGCGGCACCGCCGGCACCATGCCCGGGTAGTAGCCCGAGCCGCGCTCGCGAACCTGCTGCAACGCCTCGCCGTCGCTCAAGCCGTTGCGCGCAAAGTGACTCGCAGCCGACTCGCCGCTGATGTTGTCGCCACCGCCTGCCGACAGATAGCGTCCGAACGCATATTCGGTCGCAGTCATCCACAGCGGCGCCGTCCAGCGCTGCCGATCGCCGCCCGCAGTCAGCCAGTGCGCGAGGCCAAAGTGATCCGGGTGAAAGTGCGTGCAGACGACACGCAACAGCGGTTTGCCTT
>JACCSD010000111.1 GCA_013813185.1 Burkholderiaceae bacterium | reverse complement strand
CTCGTTGCGGCGGCGTTCAACGATGCCGTTCGCCGCGCCGAAGACGTGTCTCAGCAGAAAATGGCGTCGGTGACGGCGGGTATGCCACTGCCGCCGGGATTCAAGCTGCCGTTTTAGTGTCCTCGGTCTAGGCGGCGGCCCGCCACGGGACCGCGCGCCAACACCTGCATCTACCAACATGAAGCTGGGCCATACGATTGACAACCTCGTCGACGCGCTGAAGCGTTTGCCCGGCATCGGCCCGCGTTCGGCGCAGCGCATCGCTTTCCACTTGCTGCAGCACGATCGTGACGCCGCGCTGCGTCTCGGCGAATCGCTGCTGATCGCGGCACGCACGATCGGGCAGTGCCAGCGCTGCAACACGCTGACCGAGCAAGCCATTTGCGCCACGTGTAGCAGCGCGAAGCGGGATGCGCAGCTGCTTTGTGTCGTTGAATCTCCGGCGGATCAGCTCGTGATCGAGCAATCGCTTGCTTATGGTGGCCTTTACTTCGTGTTGATGGGCCGGCTGTCGCCGCTCGACGGAATCGGGCCGCGCGAGATCCAGATGGAGCGCCTGCTGGCGCGCGTAGCCGATCAAATTGTGCGTGAGGTCATCGTCGCGACGTCGTTTACGCCGGAGGGCGACGCGACTGCGCATTACGTCACCCAGCTGGTGCGCGAACGTGACCCGCAGTTGAAAGTGACGCGGCTGGCGCGCGGCGTTCCCGCCGGCGCGGAGCTCGAGTACACCGATGTCAACACGGTGGCGCAGGCGATGCTCGATCGCCGCGCCGATTAGCTCAAAGACTAGACTGGCGCATGACCGTCGCCTACTGGTGTGTTCTGATCGCTGGCGTAATACCGTTGATTGCGATCGGCATCGCAAAAGCGGGAGGGGAGCGCTACAACAATCGTCATCCGCGCGTCTGGCTCGGGAAGCAGCAGGGATACCGGGCGCGGGCGGCCGCTGCCGAGTCGAACAGCTTCGAGGCGTTTCCGTTTTTCGCTGCAGCGGTGATCATCGCGCACCTGACGCAGGCACCGCAGGGTCGACTCGATCTACTCGCGGTCGTGTTCGTCCTGGCGCGCATTGCGTACGTCGTCTGCTATCTGGCCGACTGGCACTGGGCGCGCTCGCTGGTCTGGTTTGTCGGCTATCTCGCCTGCATCGCCATCTTCTTATCCGGTGTTTTCTGATCCATTTCAGGTTTGGCTAGGGTAGATAAGGGTACATGCGGGGCAGCCGGCAAACATCTGCTGCGCTAGGCTCGACTGATTGTTCACGGGGAGACGTAAATGAGAACGACGCTGACGCGGCGTGAAGTCCTGGCGGCTGGCGCCGCAGCGCTGATTTTTCCTGCGATCGGAAGCGCGCAGGCGCCCGAGCGCAAGAAGGTAACGATCGCAGTAGGCGGCAAGAACCTGCTGTACTACCTGCCGCTTACGGTCGCTGAACAAAAGAAGTATTTCGAGGCAGAAGGGCTCGAGGTCACGATCGTCGATTTCGCGGGCGGCGCGCGCGCGCTACAGGCGGTAGTGGGCGGCAGCGCTGACGTCGTGTCGGGTGCGTTCGAGCACAACATCAACATGCAGGCGAAGGGCCAGCCGATGCGGGCATTCGTGCTGCAAGGCCGGGCGCCGCAGATTGTGATGGCGGTCAGCACCAAGACGATGCCGAACTACAAGACGGTCGCCGACTTGAAGGGCAAGAAAATCGGCGTCACCGCGCCGGGGTCGTCGACCAACATCATGTCGAATTTTATTTTGGCCAAGGCGGGGCTCAAGCCCACGGACGTCTCGTACGTTGGTGTCGGGGCCGCGCAGGGTGCCGTGGCGGCACTGCGTGCCGGCCAGATCGACGCCATCTCGAATTTAGATCCGGTGATTACGATGCTTGCGCGCAGCAACGATATCCAGATCATTTCGGATACGCGCGATGTAGCTGAAGCCGACAAGGTGTTTGGCGGACCGATGCCGGCAGCGACGCTGTACGCGCCGATTTCATTTATCGATAAAAATCCGAACACGGTGCAGGCACTGACAAATGCGATCGTGCGTGCCAACAAATGGATTCAGCAGGCCGGGCCATCCGACATCGTCAAGGCCGTGCCGGAAAGCTATCTGCTCGGAGACCGCGCGGTTTATATCGACGCGTTCCTGAAAGCCAAGCCTGCATTGTCTCCTGATGGCATGTTCCCCGAGCAAGGTGCAGCGACCGCGCTGCGCGCGCTGCAAAGCGTCGACGACAACATGAAGAGCGCGAAGATCGACTTGAAAGCGGTGTTTACCAACGATTTCGTGCGCAAGGCGAACGCGAAGTATCCGAAGGGGTAATGGGTGAGCGCGCGCTAAGCGCCGGGCCGCCCCAAGCGCATCGCGCGCCCCCGCGGGGCGCGGGCGCGCAGCAACCGGGGGTGTCCACACCGATCGCGGCGCTCGCGCTGCGCGGCGTTACGTGTACGTTCGTCAGCCGCGACAATCGGTCGCAGCGATACACCGCGGTCGAGGACGTCACGCTCCACGTTGCGCCCGGTGAGTTCGTCAGCGTCGTGGGTCCGACGGGGTGCGGCAAGAGCACGCTGTTGAACGTGGGGGCGGGGCTGCTCGAATCGAGTGCGGGACAAGTGCACGTGTTTGGGCAGCCACTGTTGGGCATCAATCGCCGGGCCGGCTATATGTTCCAGACCGAAGCGCTGATGCCGTGGCGCACCGCGCGCGCCAACGTGATGGCCGGACTCGAGTTTCGCGGTGAGACCGACGCCGGCGCGCAAGCCGATGAGTGGCTGAAGCGCGTCGGGCTCGGCGGCTTCGGCGACCGCTACCCGCATCAGCTGTCGGGCGGCATGCGCAAACGCACGTCGCTCGCGCAAACGCTGGTGCTCGACCCCGACATCATCTTGATGGACGAGCCGTTCTCGGCGCTCGACATTCAAACGCGGCAATTGATGGAAAACGAGGTGCTCGAACTGTGGGCCGCCAAGAAAAAGGCGGTGCTCTTCATCACTCACGACCTGGACGAAGCGATCGCAATGAGCGATCGCGTGATCGTTCTGTCTGCGGGCCCGGCGGCGCATCCGATGGGCGAGTTCGTGATTGATCTGCCGCGTCCGCGCGATGTCGCCGAGGTGCGCGTGACGCCGCGCTTCGTCGATCTGCACAAGGCGATTTGGGACGTGTTGCGCGATGAGGTCTTGAAGGGCTACGCACAGCAGAGGCTGGTCGCTTGATGTGGAGCGTTATCAGACCCAGTCAGAAAACGCTGCGGCTGTGGCAGGCGATGGTGCTGGTCGCGGTGTTCGTGTTCTGGTACGCGATGACGACCCCTGGGCTGATTCCTCCGATCATGTTCGAGAACGACCGGCAGGCCGCTTTTTTCTTCGGCGAGCCGATCAAGATTTTCGCGCGCGTCTGGACGTGGTTCATTACCGATCGCGATATCTACCAGCACCTGTGGGTGACGTTGCTCGAAACGGTGCTCGCGTTTGCGGCAGGAACGATCGGCGGCTTGATCGTCGGCATGTGGCTGGCCTTGTCGCCGGTGGCCGGCGCGATTTTCGATCCGTACATCAAGGCACTGAATTCGATGCCGCGTGTCATCCTGGCGCCGATTTTTGCGGTGTGGTTCGGCCTCGGCATCGCGTCAAAGGTCGCGCTCGGCTTCACGCTCGTATTCTTCATCGTATTTTTCAACGTCTATCAGGGCGTAAAGGAAGTCAGCCCGACCGTGCTCGCAAGCGCGCGCATGCTCGGCGCGTCGCGTAATCAGCTGCTGCGGCACGTTTACCTGCCGAGCGCGACGAGCTGGGTGTTTTCGTCGTTGCACACTTCGGTCGGCCTCGCGTTCGTCGGCGCGGTAGTGGGCGAGTACCTCGGCTCTTCGCGCGGCGTCGGCTACTTGATCCTGCAAGCCGAAGGCTCGTTCGACATCAACACCGTAATGGCCGGCATTCTGGTGCTGACCGCGTTCGCGCTGGTGCTCGACTGGGCCGTCGGCCGAGTCGAAACGCACTTGATGAAGTGGCAACCACGCGCGGGCGAAACGGAAAAGCTCTAGTTATTGCCGTCAATCTGAAGGAAGGCGACGCTGGACACGTGCTCGTGACGACCGTAGGCTGCCGGCGCCATGTCAGATGCTTACGCTTATGCAAGCAACGGCCCGATCGAGCCGTTCTGGCAGCGCAACCGGATCAACCGGTTCTTCCTGTTACCGCTCGACAAAGCAGTCCTGACACGTATTGGCGGCCTGTCGGTTGGCTTCGTAGCGTCCTTTGCGCTGTTGCTCTTCGGCGGATTCGGCGTGTTTCTGCTGGTGCTCGCGCTGATGGCGATCCTGGTCACCGGGGTTCGTTACGGTTTCAAGATCATCGAGCGGTCGTCCAAGGGGTTTCTGCTTCCGTCCGACTACCCGCTGACCGATGACGATTTGGTCAGCGAGTACCTGCCGTACAAGTACGCCGCGCTGACTTTGGTCTTCGGTTTGCTGGTCACGTTGCTGCAGGCGCTTAGCGGCGGCAACGAATTCGTCTCGACTGTTGCCTGGCTGTTCTTCTTCGTGGCGATCATTCCCGCTGCGACGATGCGTCTCGTCATCACGGGCAGCCTGCGTGGCGCGCTGAATCCGACCGAGATGATTTCGCTGATCCAGCGCATCGGCAAACCCTACGCTGCGCTCGCCGCGTTCATCTTCGTCGCCGAGCTGTGCCGCAGTTACGGGTTGGCAGCACTGGCCGCGGGGGGTGGGCTTAGCGTCGCCGGCTTGAAGACCGGGTTTGGCGTGGGGACGGTCCTTCAGCTCCTGCTGCTGTCGTGCGCTTTCTGGTACTTCACCTACATGATCTGCGGCCTGGTCGGTTACGCGATGTACCAGTTTGCCGACGCGCTCGACATTTCCGTGATGGGGCCGGGGGAGCAGGCAATGCGCAGCGTGGCCAACGCACGCACGATCGATGTCAAGGCACGCACGCGCGACGCGCTGATCGGACAGATGGTGTCGGCGGGAGACATCAAGGAGGCGATCGACCTGTTGTCGCACGACCTGGGCGAGCGGCCCAACGATCTCTCATTGCACGCGCGGCTGCATCGGTTGTTGCTCGCAGAAAACAGCACGCCGAGGATCGAGCACCATACGGATTCCTACCTGAAGCTGCTGGTGAAATCGGAAAACTGGCGCGAGGCAATCGAGCTGGTTGAAGAAGCGAGGGCGCGCCGCGCCGACTGGATGCCGCGCGAGGTCGACCACATAGCTCCGCTGGCGCAGGCGGCGATACGCCAGAGCAAGCCTCAGCTGGCCGGGCAGCTGATCAAGGGGTTCGACAAGAAACACGCAGTGCACGCGGACATTCCAAAGATTTACCTGATCGGTGCGCAGCTGATGGCCGAGTGGGGCGGCAAGCCGGAAGAGGCGCAGCGGATTCTGCAGCATCTTCTTAAGCGCTATCCATCGGATGCGGTCGCCACCGAAGCCGGGCGCTATCTGCAAGTGTTGGCGCGCGCCGCGCAGCCGCAGTAGTTACCTGTAACTGGGTCGCAGCGCGCAAGCGGCGGGCGCAGCCGCGCTGCCTGGTCATCGGTCGCTTCGCGACTGCTCTGCGGTACTCGCGCCAGCGGCGGGCCTGTGAACTCGTTCGCTGCGCTCTCTCAGACAACAGGCCCTTAAAGACCCGCTGGCGCTCCGCTCCTCGACGACGCCCCGAAGGCAGCGCAGCTGCGCCCGCCGCTTGCGCTTTGGCACAGTCTCGCTTGATGGGGAGAAAGAAAAACATCACATTTCGTGACGGCGTCCCAACAGCAGCGGCTGGCGCAGCCGCGCCGCCTTTGAGGCGTCGCCCGAGGAACGGAGCCAGGCCGGGGCTTTTAAGCGAAAAAACGCTTTAGCCTTCGCATGTATTAAATGCGGCGCCGGCCTGGCGAGTACTGCAGTGGTCGGCACTTTAGTGCCCGACGCCGTAGGCGGTGCGGCTGCGCCGGCCGCTGCTGCGCGAAGGGTCGTCGGGTGCGGATTACTCCGGCCCCCATCGGGTCCGCAATTGCGTATCGAGGTCGAGCTCCATGTCCGACGGCGGGCCCGACAAGGCACCGCGCGTGCGCGGCACGCCGGTTGCGCCGCGGATCGTCATCGGCGGTTCGCGGGTGGGTGCGATACCGCCCAGGGTGGCGGGCGACGGGAAGTGCGTCGATAGTCGTCGTTTGACATCGTCCGCCGGTTGTCGAAGCCCGTGTCGCGAATACGTCGTAAACAAGCCAAGCAGGCAATCGGCAATTTGGCGGCCGTACAGGTTTTTCAGCGTGTCGCTCGCCAACAGGCCGTCGAGTACGCGCAACGCCGCTGCGTCCTCGCGTGTGGCCACGAGCCGCCGCGCGAGCCGCAGCTGCTCATCGACCGGAAGCGCAGCCAGCACGTGGGGCTGACTCATTTGCAGGTAGACCGGCCGCAACTCCGAACGTGCACCGCGCGCACGAATCCACAATACGCGCAACGTTGCATCGAGCAAGGTTTCGCGATTGCGCCCCAGCAAGGCCATGTTGAAGTACGCCGTCGCGTGCTGCACGTTGGTCGGATCCTCCTGCAACAGCTCGCTGTACGCGCGGGCGGCTTTGCGCGTGTCCAGGCGAGCCGCCGCGGCCTGCGCCTCCTGCAGCAGCGTGGACTTACGATTACCAAGTCTCTCCTCCGCGAACTGCTCGTCCAGAATGCGGTCGACCTTTTTCTCGTCGCTCGGGCGCAGCAGCCACGCGAGCACCGCACCCGCGATGAACCCACCGATGTGGGCGCTGTAGGACACCGGCGACTTGGGCGACGCGGCCCATTGAATCGCCTCGATCAGGAGCCAGGCCGGGAGCAATAGCAGCGCGGGGATCCGCGCAGTGTTGAAGTAGACGAACAGCCAGTAAAACACCGGCACTCGGCGGGTGCCGTATAAAACGGCCACCATCGCCATCGCGCCCGAGATCGATCCCGAAGCGCCGATCAATGCCTGATCGCTGACGAGCATGTGCAACGCGCCCGCGAAAACTCCGCTGGCGAGAAACGCGACCAGGAAGCGAAAGCGCCCGAGCGCCGCTTCCGCGAAAGGTCCCGCCAGCAGCAATATGATCATGTTGCCGAGCCAGTGCACCGCGTTCCCGTGCAGGAATTGGTAGGTCAACAGGCGAAGTGCGCCCCACGCTGCGCCGCCCGCATCCGGCTCCAAAGCGAACCGCTCGGTAAAGACGCGCCCGACCAGTGCATCAAACTGCCCGCGCTGATCGCGCCAAGTCGCATACGCCGGGTCGGACGACGGCACCACGGCGCCCTCGCGCAGATCGCGCATGAACTCGCGGTCGTTTTCGAGTGCCATCACGAGCCCAACGGATTCTTCCGGTCTCGCGCCCGCTCGGATCATCCGCAACACCTGCAAAGCGCCGCGATCGTTACGGCGCTCCAGGTAAGTTGCGAACCGGGGCAACTCGATCTGCGCCAGTTGCGAAGAGAAGTAGTAGTCAGCGGCGCGCGCGTAGGCTTGCCGGTCACCCGACTGGAAGATGAAATACACGACGGCGTTGACGAGAATCAGCGCGAGCGTGACCAGCGGCAGCGATTTAGGCGTGAAGCGCGTCTGATAAGGAATCAGCAGCATGTGTCTGTCAGCGTGGGCCGCGCGCAGTACCGGCGGCACGTGAAGATACAATCCGGCAGTTTATCCGTGGCCGATACGCGCTGGTTTGGTGAATACACCCGAGCATCGCGGCAAATGCCGCGGTTATCGGGAAATGAGGAGCCGTTTTGCCCCCCGTGGTAGTTGATTCGCGTCCCGTGGCGGCGCTGGTGCTGGCCGACGGGGCGATCTTTCGCGGCCGATCGATCGGCGCCAGTGGCGAGACGCTAGGCGAAGTCGTTTTCAACACTGCGATGACCGGTTACCAGGAAATCCTGACGGATCCTTCGTACGCCGGGCAGATCGTCACGCTGACGTATCCGCACATCGGCAACACCGGCGTCAACGACGAAGACGTCGAAGCGCCTCGAATCCACGCCGCCGGCCTGGTGATTCGCGATTTGCCGGTCAGGGCGTCGAATTTCCGGTCGCAGCGCGACCTCTCGAGCTATCTGGAGCAGCAGGGCATCGTCGGCATCGCGGACATCGACACCCGAGCGCTTACGCGGCGCCTGCGACAACAAGGCGCGCAAGCCGGCTGCATCGTCGTCGGGGAGGGTGCGCTCGCGCCGGACGAAAACGCCGTTCAGCATGCATTGCAGCGCGCGCGCTCATACCCAGGCATGGCAGGCCAGGACCTGGCGAAAGCCGTCAGCGTCAAGCGACCGTATCACTGGCACGAAGGAAGCTGGCGGCTTGCGCGCGCCGACGGAACTCCCGGATTCGTGCCGCGCGAACAGAATCGCTTTCATGTCGTCGCGTACGACTACGGCGTCAAGCAAAACATTCTGCGATTGATGGCCGATCGCGGCTGCCGGATCTCGATCGTTCCGGCTCAAACCGGCGCTGGCGATGTGCTGAGGCTCGAGCCCGATGGTGTGTTCCTCGCCAATGGGCCCGGCGATCCCGAGCCGTGCGTTTATGCAGTCGAAGCGACGCGCGAGTTCATCGCGCGCAAGATTCCGACCTTCGGTATCTGCCTCGGCCATCAGATACTCGGACTCTCCGTCGGCGCGCGGACGCTGAAGATGAAGTTCGGTCATCACGGCGCCAACCACCCGGTGCTCGACCTCGCGACGCGCAAGGTTTACATCACGAGCCAGAACCACGGCTTTGCCGTCGACGAGAAAACGCTGCCGGCGAACGCGCGAGTTACGCACGTTTCGCTGTTCGATGGATCGCTGCAGGGCTTCGAGCTGACCGACGCGCCGGCATATTGCTTCCAGGGCCATCCCGAAGCGAGCCCCGGGCCGCACGACATCCGCGATCTGTTCGATCGGTTCATCGAGCTGATGGGCGCGCGCCGACAACTCATCAGCGCGGATGAGAGTGTCTCCGCATGACGGTGGGCGCGGTCAAGAACACGTTGAATGAAGCGCTCGGAGCGTTGCAGGCATTGATCGGCAGCGAAGCGACGCTGCACCGAATTGCGGCCGCGGGACAACTTCTCGCGGACACCTTCGCCGCCGGCGGACGCGCGTACTCGTGCGGCAACGGCGGGTCGATGTGCGACGCGATGCATTTTGCCGAGGAGTTGACCGGCCGTTTCCGCGATAACCGGCCGGGCTATGCGGCGCTGGCAATCAGCGACGCGAGCCATT
>JACCSD010000046.1 GCA_013813185.1 Burkholderiaceae bacterium | reverse complement strand
AGCAAAAAGTTGCTGATGCGCTTTTCGCCGCCGGTGCGAATCAGCAAATCGGGATCGGGCGCGAAGGCCATTGCCAGATGCGATGCGATTTCAGACTCACTGAGGGCAATCTTGTCGGCGCCGGCCTCGAGCTGCGCGTTCGCGGCGGAGCTTGCGGCTTGTGCGATGTCCCAGCGACCTCCGTAGTCGGCGCATACCGTCAGCTGCAACTTCGTATTGTGTTCGGTGCGGCGCTCAGACTCAAAGATCAATCGGCGCAGCTCGGCGTCGAAGCCCGAACGATCCCCGACTACCCGCAACCGGACGCCCAGCTCGATCAGCTTGTCTATTTCGCGCTGCAAGGCGAACACGAACAGCTTCATCAACGTAGACACTTCATCGGCCGGCCGGCGCCAGTTCTCCGAGCTGAAAATGAACAGCGTCAGATACTCGACGCCGCGCTCACCACATGCCTGCAGCGTCGTCCGTACCGCGTCGACCCCACGCGAATGACCCGCCACTCGCGGCTTGCCTTGCGCCAGCGCCCACCGCCCGTTGCCGTCCATGATGATGGCGACATGCCGCGGAATCCGCCGCTCGGGGATCGAAGTATTGGATGATTTCGGCGTACGCACGGTGAGTGAAGCGAAGAATGCCGGTCAAACGGTCATCACTTCTTGTTCTTTCTCCGCACCCAGCCTGTCGATCTCGGCGACGTACCGATCGGTCAGCTTCTGGATCGCTTCCTCGGCCCGCCGATCATCGTCTTCGGAAATCTCCTTGTTCTTCAACATCTCCTTGACGTGGTGATTTGCATCGCGGCGCAGATTGCGTACGGCCACCTTCGCGTTCTCGCCTTCGTGCTTGACGACTTTGACGAGTTCCTTGCGGCGCTGCTCTGTGAGCAGCGGCATCGGCACGCGCACCACGTCGCCGCTGGTCGCCGGATTGAGCCCTAAGTCCGATTCGCGGATCGCCTTTTCGACGACCGGAATCATTTTCTTCTCCCACGGTTGAATCGTGATGGTGCGGGCGTCGCCGAGGCCGACTTGCGCCACCTGATTCAGCGGCATCATCAAACCGTAGTAATCGACCTGAATGTGATCGAGCAATCCAACGTGCGCCCGTCCGGTGCGCACCTTCGCGTAATCGTGCTTCAACGCTTCGACCGACTTCTGCATCTTCTGCTCGGTCGATTTTTGAATCTCAGCAATGCTCATCGGCGGCCCCTTGTTGCTTCAGCCTAAACGTGCACCAGCGTGCCTTCGTCTTCGCCCAACACGACGCGCTTCAGCGCGCCCCGCTTGGAGATATTGAACACCTTGATCGGCAACTTTTGGTCGCGGCACAGCGCAAAAGCCGTGGCGTCCATGATCTGCAGCTTGCGGTTGAGCGCTTCATCGAACGTGATCGTCGAATAGCGCGTAGCGTTCGGATCCTTTTTCGGATCGGCCGAGTAGACGCCGTCTACCTTGGTCGCCTTCAACACGATCTGCGCGCCGATTTCCGATCCGCGCAGCGCTGCGGCAGTATCGGTCGTGAAAAACGGATTGCCGGTGCCGGCGGCGAAGATCACGATCTTGCCCTCTTCGAGGTAGCGCAGCGCCTTGGGGCGAATGTAGGGCTCGACCACCGCCTCGATGTTCAAAGCAGATTGGACCCGCGCTTCGATGCCGCCTCGCCGCAGCGCATCCTGCAGCGCCATTGCGTTCATGATTGTGGCCATCATGCCCATGTAATCGGCCGTAGCGCGGTCCATCCCCTCGGCGCCCAGTGCGACGCCGCGAAAAATGTTTCCGCCTCCGATGACGACCGCAACTTCGACACCGAGCCGCACGACTTCACCCAGATCGGCGACCATCGCTTCGACCGTCGCCCGGTTGATCCCGAACGCGTCGTCGCCCATCAACGCTTCGCCCGACAGTTTCAGGAGCACCCGCCGGTAAGCCGGCGAGGACTTGGGATTCATCGTGGCATCGTTGGCCGACATGGGTTTGCCGGAGCGTTACGCGCGAGCCGCCGCCATCGCAGCAACCTCCGCCGCGAAATCAGTCTGTCTTTTCTC
>JACCSD010000043.1 GCA_013813185.1 Burkholderiaceae bacterium | reverse complement strand
ACCTTGTCGTTCATTGCTGTTTCTCCAGGGAAGGCTCGTCGGTAGCGGGGCTGCCCCATGCCGAATGCAACAAGCGGTTGGTCAAGGACTCGCCGATCAAGGAAACCAGTAAGTCGGCGAACGCACTTAATAGCGCCTCGGCGGCCCCGCGCGCCGCGGCGGGTGCGCGCGAAAGAAGGTCGCGTTTCAATGAGGCCAGCAATTCATCTGGCGACTCCGTCTCGCTTGGGGCGGGGGTGGGTCGTTCGAATGAGGATCGCGCTAGATGGAGACTGCGCACGTACAAGGCACGTAGGGCGAGATTGCCGACCAGCGGTTTGACCGCGTCGAACAACAGGGTCAACGCGCGCACCGTGGCTGTGGCCACGGCACGCGCATCGGCGCCTTCAGCGGCACCTTCCCCTAGCGCGCTCTGGATCATTTCGTTGCGCATTAAAGCCTTGTTTTCTCGTCCAGCGATCGGGTTCGATGCGGACCGGTCCGCGAAGGCGCTAAATTTCGTGCGGGGAGTCTAGCCGAGCCGCGTCGCGGGAACCATAAGGGCGTCGCTCAACTGCATCAAGCATGTTGACCGTTCGGGAATCCGAACAGCCACTGGTCACTAGGCTTCGCCCCAGCAGCCGGACGACCGCGTGTGGACTAGAACAACTCCAAACTGGGCTCGCTTGGCAGCTCGGTGCTATGAAATTCGAAACTGCCGCGGCCACTTTTTTTGGAACGGTACATGGCGGCGTCGGCGCGGTCGATGAGGGTCGCGGCGTCCTGCCCGTCCTCGGGATAGACGGCGACACCGATGCTCGCCAACAAGTGAAGAACATGGTCGCCCACTCGACTCGGTGCAGCCAATGCCGCAACGATTTTGTTGGCGATCAAAGCAGCGTCTGAGGAGCGTGATATTCCGGTCAGCAACACCAGGAATTCGTCTCCGCCGTGACGGCTAACCGTGTCCGAGTCGCGTACGACCGACTCTAAACGGCGCGATACCAGTTGCAGCACCCGATCGCCGATCGTATGGCCCAGCGTGTCATTGATCTGCTTGAATCGGTCGAGGTCAAGGAAAATCACCGCGATGCAGCCTTGGCGGCGCCGCGCTATTGCAACGGCACGTTCTATCCGGTCGAGCATTAACGCTCGATTCGGGGTGTCGGTCAGTGCGTCTCGTTGGCTTGATCTAGCCAGTTCGCCGAGGTCTCTAGTAGCGGTCTCGGCGTTCGCTTCCGCCTGCAGTGCGGCGATTACCAAATGCCCGTTCGCTTCTGTCGCAGTCTCGGCGGTGGCTTCTGCCTGCAGTGCGGCGATTACCAATTGCCCGTTCGCTTCTCGAAGTTGAGAGCCTCCAGCATCGCTGAAGTCCCGCCGCGCCTGCGCCAGGTCGTCCCGCAAATTCCCCAACTCTGTGCGCACGCCGTCCGCTTGCTCATTTAACAGCGCCAGCGTCCGCGTCGCCGCGGACACTGCGCGTTTGGTGAGCAGGACAGAGGGCATCAGCGGTGAAGTCTTCCCTTCTCATGTGCAGCACTTGACACGAACATGTTTATACGCTGCAGCGTCGGTTCGGAAGGCAGATAAGGTATGCCGCAATCACGTTCTCCAAGCCGCGCCGGCCTGCTCTTGGCCAGTGTGTAGAGCGTATAGTGATTCGAATAGCGGCTGAGCATTACGCCGTTTCTTCAAGCGCGCACCCAATTACGCCATCGCGAACGGCCGCGTCCCAGCAACGTCGGCCACACGGCTGCGATCTCAGGCACGGGAGCATGTACGAAGCACTCCAAAGTGGAAATTCAGCCGCGCCCACCCACGCATCCGCCGCAACTGATATTTGACACAGAAGACGCCGAGCGTTTTGTGGCGCAGGCCGGTCGCGCAGCACAGGATGGATCGCTGCCTGTTGAGACTTCGCGCCTTCTAAAGAACATGGCGCGGGTGGTGTACTGCTCACTGGTCGATAAGACCCAGAGAGCCGCTGTACGCGTTGCTGCCGCGCTCACGCTCGATCGAGTCTCGCATCGCATGCGCCATGTTGATCCGGCGGCCGATATTGAGGACGCGGCCCAGGAAACGGTCTGCGATGTCACGCTGCTTGCCAATTCTGCTGAAACGGACGAGCAGATCGAACTGCGACGCAACAGCTGTGTGAATGAATTGAAAGTCGTTTCTAACCTGCACTAAGGCCTGACACTCACCGACGGGATCGCCTCTCGTGAGCGCGGTGCGGCGAACGCTCAAGCAGGGCACGCAACTTGCTGAATGCACCGTCTTTGGCATTGACCATGGACCTGCTTGCCGACTTCACGACCTTCGCGTTCACGCACGCGGGCCGCGAGCGCACCGTCTACCGAAAGGGCGCAGGCCCGGCGGTGCTGATCATGCACGAGGTGCCCGGCATCTCGGCCGAGGTGGCACGATTCGCGCGGCGCGTCGTCGACGCCGGTTTCACCGTGTTCATGCCTCGGATGTTCGGTCCCGTCGGGGTCAAGACTACGCCGTTCAACCGGGTGCCGGAACTCCTGAAGCTCTGCGTCAATCGTGAGTTCCATGTCCTTGCCGAAAATCGTTCGAGCCCGATCGCGGACTGGCTGCGCGCGCTTGCTCGCCACATTCACCAGGAGATGGGCGGCCGCGGTATCGGCGCCGTCGGCATGTGCGTCACCGGCAACTTTGCGCTTACGCTGACCCTCGATCCGTGGGTGTTGGCGCCCGTGATGGGGCATCCATCTTTTCCGCTGCCGATCACGCGTGCCAAGGCGGCGGCGGTCCACGTTACGCCCGAGACGTTCGTCAACGCGCGCCGCCGGATCACCGAGGAAGGGCTGAAGGTGCTGGCCGTGCGCTTCCACGGTGACGCGCTGTTCTGCAGAGCGGCGCGCTTCGCGACATTGCGCCGCGAACTCGGCGACGGCTTCGAAGGGATAGAGCTTCCGGCCAAGTCGGCGAAGCCGCAACCCGAGCCGCCGCATAGCGTGCTCACCATCAACCTCATCGATCGCGAGGGCGAGCCGACGCACGAGGCGGTCGAGCGTGTGCTGAGCTTTCTCTCGGAGCGGCTGCGCTGAGCGAGTTGTGACACAGGCCCGTGGGTGCGGTCAG
>JACCSD010000004.1 GCA_013813185.1 Burkholderiaceae bacterium | reverse complement strand
GAGCAACGCCGGGGCAGTTGAGCAAAAAAGCGCTTTAGCCCTTTTTTGCGCCGGCGTTGTGAGTACCGCAGTGGTTGGCACTTTAGTGCCCGACGCCCAGGCAGGCCAGCTCCGCCCAACGCTTGCGCCCGCGATGGCGTACGTCAACGCGGCATGCCCGGCATGCCTTTCAGTGCTCCGAGCCCACGCATCATCTTCGCCAGGCCACCTTTTTTCATCTGCTTCATCATCGTTTGCATCTGTTCAAACTGTTTCAGCATCTGATTGACCTCCTGCACCGGCACACCGGCGCCCACAGCGATGCGTCGTTTGCGCGACGCCTTGATCAGCTCCGGCTTTGCGCGCTCGGCTGCAGTCATTGAGTTGATGATTCCTTCGGTGCGGCGGATTTTCTTCTCCTGGTCATCCGCGTTGACCTGACCCGCTGCCTCCGCCAACTGCGCCGGCAGCTTGTCTATGAGACCCGACAGCCCGCCCATCTTTCGCATCTGCGCGATCTGTTCCTTGAAGTCGTTTAAATCAAAACGTTCGCCCGATTGCATGCGCTTGGCAAACTTCTGCGCGCTTTCCTGATCGACCGACTTCTTGACGTCTTCGACCAGCGCGACGATGTCGCCCATGCCGAGGATGCGGCTCGCCATCCGATCCGGCGAAAACGGTTCGAGCCCGTCGAGCTTTTCCCCTACGCCGACGAACTTGATCGGTTTGCCGGTCACGTGACGCACCGACAGCGCCGCGCCGCCGCGTGAATCACCGTCGAGCTTGGTCAGGATGATGCCCGTCAGCGGCAATCGGTCGGCGAACACTTTCGCCGTTGCCACCGCGTCCTGTCCGAGCATCGCATCGACTACGAAAAGCGTTTCGATCGGGTTCAATCGCGCTTCGAGCGCTGCAACTTCCTGCATCATCGCTTCGTCGATTGCGAGCCGGCCGGCGGTATCGACAATGAGCACGTCGAAGTAGTGCCGCTTTGCGTGATCGATCGCGCGCGCGGCAATGTCGATCGGCTGATCACCAACGGCGCTGGCAAAGAACTGGGCGCCGGCCTGTTCCGCGACCGTCTTCAACTGTTCGATGGCGGCTGGCCGGTAAACGTCGGTGGACACCGTCAGGACTTTCTTGTTGCGCTCGGTCTTCAGCCAGCGCGCCAGTTTTCCCGCCGTGGTGGTTTTGCCCGCACCTTGCAAACCCGCGAGCAGGATGACCGCCGGGGGTTGCGTCGCGAGATCGAGTTGGCGCTGCTTGTCTTCAAGATCGCCGCCCATCAGCAAGGTCAGCTCACGTTGCACGACGCCGACCAGCGCCTGTCCAGGCGTCAAGCTCCCAGCGACCTCCTCGCCGAGCGCTTTCTCCTTGATGCGAGCGATGAAGTCGCGCACGACGGCCAATGCGACGTCGGCTTCGAGAAGCGCTACGCGCACCTCGCGCAGCATCGCTTGCATGTTTTCTTCGGTCAGACGCGCCTGACCACGCATCGTCTTGACGACGCGCGCGAGTTTGGTAGTCAGTTGATCGAGCATCGGAAAAGGAGTGACTTTCGGTCTGAATGGGAGGAAGCGCAGAGGAGAAACTCACTATCTGCATGGTATAAACATTCATGCAGTTGCGCCTCGAGTGGCTCGCATTGTACGTGGCCGTCGCCGCGCTTTACCTGCTGGTTGCATGGCGCGAGTGGGGCGGACAGCATCCTGGCTCCGCCCGGGCGCCGGTCTGGCACGCGGCTGTATTGGCTCTGGCGCTCGTGTTGCACGGTACGCTGCTCTTACACGGTATGTTCGAACAGGGTGAACTTCGCTTCGGATTTGCGCACGCGCTGTCGGCGACGCTGTGGATCACGGCTTTGATCGTGTGCGTCGAGACGATGTTCTCTCCATCGCGCGGCATGTTTTTGTTGGTGTTGCCGTTGGCTGCCATGGCAACGCTGCTACCTGCTTTGTTTCCCGGTGCAATCGTCGGTAGCTCAAGTGAGGCACCGCTGTTTCAAGTCCATCTGCTGCTGGCGATTCTCGCTTACAGTCTGCTGACAATCGCAGCGATCCACGCACTGCTGATGGCGACGATGGAACGTCGCCTGCATGGCGAAGCTGGAGCCGGCTCCGGCCGGCTCGCGTTTGTTATCGATCGCCTGCCGCCGTTGCTGGCGATGGAGGGCGTGCTGTTCCGCCTGATCACAGTGGGATTCATCTTGCTGACGGCAACCCTGGCGAGCGGAATTTTCTTTTCGGAGCAACTGTTTGGTCGACCGCTGCGGTTCGATCACAAGACGGTTTTTGCGATCGCCGCCTGGATCGTGTTTGGCGGTTTGCTGTTCGGCCGTCAAGTGTTCGGTTGGCGCGGCCGCACGGCGTTGCGGTGGACCATCACCGGCTTCGTGATGCTCGTGCTCGCCTACGTTGGCTATCACTTTGTGCTTGAAGTGCTGCTGAAAAGAGGCAGATGAGCCGAATACTGTTCTTTGTCCTGCTTGCGCTGGCGGTCTACCTTGTGTGGCGCCTTCTGCAAAAAAAGCAACTGCCTCCGGATGCCGTTAATCCCAACGTCCCCCGTCTGGCAATGGTCAGCTGCGCCACGTGCGGCCTGCACGTCCCGCGTGACGAGGCGCTGATGCAGGATGAGCGCTTTTTCTGTTGCGAAGAGCATCGCCGCGCGGTGCCACCGACGCGTGACTGATGCGGCGCAAGGATGCGGTGAACCGCCGCCCCTCTTCGATTCCTAGATGGTGAGCGCCTCCGAAACGTCGATCCAATCGGTCGAAGTGCTGCTGGACGAAAAGCCGGCCGCAGACGGCGAAACGCCTTGGCGCGCGCTGGAATATTTCGCCAGTACGCGAGTGATCGTCGCCGCCGCGCTGGTGTTCGCCAGTGCGGCGTTTGGCGCACGTCCGTTGGGCGTGAGCGGGTTGGCCGGATCGACGCTCGCCGCATCGCTGTCGTACTTTGCGTTCGCCGCGTTGTTCGCCGGTCTTTCGCTCTACGTGCATCGGCGTTTTCTGGCGCAGGTGATCGGCCAGCTGGTGCTCGATCTGATCGTCATCACGGTCCTGGTCGTCAGCAGCGGCGGCGTGGCATCGGGCTGGGTCATTCTGTTCCTGCTGCCGCTGGCGGGCGCCTCCTTGTTGTTGTCATCGACGCTCGTTTTTTTCGTGTGCGCGGTCTGCGTGCTCGCGATCCTGATCGACTCGGGGTTGCGCACATTGTCGGCCGATGCCTCGGACCCGCTACTCTTTCAGGCGGGCGTCTATGGCGCTGCGTTATTTGCTGTCACTGCGTTGCTGCGCGCGTTGAGTTCGCGGTTGGCGAGTCAGGAGCGCCTGGCGCGCTCGCGGGGTCGCGATCTGCAGAATCAGCTGGCGATCAACCGGCTGGTGATCGCGCAGATGCAGCAGGGCGTCATCGTTGTGGATCCGACGACGCAAGTGCGCGCCAACAATCGAGCCGCGCGCCGCATGCTCGGACTCGAGCCCTCCGCGCAACTGACCGGTGTGCGCCTGACCGAGCTGCCCCCCGCGGCCGCATTGGCACAGGCGTTCATGCTTTGGGTTGATGCTGGGCGCAGCGAGGGTGCGTGGTCGAATACCGTGGTGGCCGGGGCGGACGCGGCAGTGAGTCCGCTTCTCGAATCGCGCATGCGCGCACGCTTCGCGCGGCCGACGTCGGGGTCTGACGAAGAGTTCGTTATCTTTATCGAAGACGTGCGCGACGTGGAAGATCGGGCGCAGCAATTGAAGCTGGCGGCGATGGGCCGCCTGACGGCATCGATCGCCCATGAAATTCGCAACCCGCTGGCGGCGATCAGTCATGCCGGCCAGTTGATGGAAGAAGACAGCGCCGATCCGTTGCTCAAACGCCTGGCAGGCATCGTGCGCGAGAACACTCAGCGCTTGAATCGGCTCGTTGAAGACGTGTTGAGAGTGGCGCGGCGCGAGCCGCCGCTGGGCGACGAGATCGACATCAATGAGTTCGTGCAGCTATTCATGTCCGAGTTTGTGCGTGACCGGGCGCTGGCTCCGACCACGGTCCAACTCGAGAGCGAACCAGGATTGCTCGTGAAATTCGAGCAATCGCATCTGCGGCAGGTGCTTTATAACCTTGTCGACAACGCGTTGCGTTATGCCACCGGGGGCCCGAAGTCGGTTCGAATCGTCATTGAGCGCGCGCCCGAGCAGGATCGGGGACAGTTGTGGGTGTTTGACGATGGAGCGGGCGTGCCGGCCGATGCGCGCGGCGCCCTATTCGAGCCTTTTTTTACGACGCGAACGCAGGGAACCGGACTTGGGTTGTATCTTGCGCGCGAATTTTGCGTCACCAATCGTGCGGTGTTGTCGTATTCCGCGCGGCGCGAGGTCGATGGTTCCTCGCGCGACGGATTTCTGCTTAGGTTCGGGGGCGGCGCACCGGTGGGTAATGAGCAACAGGGTTTTCTCGACACGCTGCCGATTCGCTAATGAGCGCTGATGAGCGCTCGACGCGTTAACGCATTCAGATGAACCAGCCAGTCGGCTCCGAATCCGCCCAGGCCCCGCTGCTGCAGCGCAGGTTGCCGGCTGTGCTCGTGGTCGATGACGAAGCCGATCTACGCGAGCTGTTGTCGCTGACGCTGGTGCGTCTGGGGCTCGACGTCGATACCGCGGAGTCGGTCAGCGCTGCGCGTGCGCTGCTCGCCCGCAACGCGTACGCATTGTGTTTGACCGATATGCGATTGCCCGACGGCTCGGGCCTCGATCTAGTGCGGCATGTGACCGGATCGGCCGGGCCGCCGATCGCAGTCATCACTGCCTACGGCAGCGCCGAAAATGCAGTAGCGGCGCTGAAGGCCGGTGCGTTCGACTACCTGACCAAGCCGGTCGATATCAATCAGTTGCGCATGTTGGTGCGCTCGGCGGTGCGGGAGGCAGACGCGGCCGATGAAAAGTCTGCTGCAGCGAGTGCCCCGGCAGGCGGAAGTGCGCTGACCAGCCTCACTGGCAATACGCCGGCGATGCAGCAGATGCGCACGATGATCGGCCGACTCGCGCGCAGCATGGCGCCGGTGGCGATCCGCGGCGAGTCCGGCAGTGGCAAGG
>JACCSD010000027.1 GCA_013813185.1 Burkholderiaceae bacterium | reverse complement strand
TTGCCACCGGCTGGCGGGGGAACCGAGCCGGTCGATTTCGGCGGGCGCGGCGGGCGCCCGGCGAGGATGTCGTCGATTTGTTCGGTATCGATCGTTTCCCATTCGAGCAGTGCTTTGACCATCGCTTCGATCTTGTCGCGGTTGTCCTCGATATGCTTGCGCGCGATTGCGTACTGCTCGTCGATGATGCGGCGGATTTCGGCATCGACCTTGCGCATCGTTTCTTCCGAGACGTTGGTGGTCTTGGTAATCGAGCGGCCCAGGAAAATTTCGCCTTCGTTTTCAGCGTAAACCATCGGGCCGAGTACATCGCTCATGCCGTAGCGCGTCACCATGTCGCGCGCCATTGCCGTGGCGCGCTCGAAGTCGTTGCTGGCGCCGGTCGTCATCTGATTCATAAAGACTTCTTCGGCGATCCGGCCGCCGAACAGCACCGAGATCCGGCTCAACAGGTACTGCCGGTCGTACGCGTAGCGATCCTGCTCCGGCAACTGCATCGTCACACCAAGCGCGCGGCCGCGCGGAATGATGGTGACCTTATGCACCGGATCGCTCTTGGGCATCAGCCTCGCCACCAATGTATGACCTGATTCGTGATACGCGGTGTTCAAGCGCTCTTCCTCGGTCATGACCATTGACTTGCGCTCGGCGCCCATCATGATCTTGTCTTTGGCCTTTTCGAAGTCGATCATCTCGACTACGCGCGCGCTGCGCCGGGCGGCGAACAGCGCCGCTTCGTTGACCAAATTGGCAAGGTCCGCCCCGGAGAACCCCGGCGAGCCGCGCGCCAAAAGATCCGCCCGCACATCAGCACCGATCGGCACCTTGCGCATGTGGACATTCAAAATCTGTTCGCGGCCGCGGATATCGGGCAGCGGAACGACCACCTGGCGATCGAAGCGACCTGGACGCAACAGCGCAGGGTCGAGCACGTCGGGGCGGTTGGTCGCGGCGATGACGATCACGCCAACGCCGGTTTCGAAGCCGTCCATCTCTACCAGCATCTGATTCAACGTCTGTTCGCGCTCGTCATTACCGCCGCCGAGCCCTGCCCCTCGCTGGCGCCCGACGGCATCGATTTCATCAATAAAGATGATGCAAGGCGCGTGCTTCTTCGCCTGGTCGAACATGTCGCGCACTCGCGCCGCGCCGACGCCGACGAACATCTCTACGAAGTCGGAACCCGAGATCGAGAAAAACGGAACCTTGGCTTCGCCGGCAATTGCCTTCGCCAGCAACGTCTTACCGGTGCCGGGCGAACCGACCATCAGCACACCGCGCGGAATCCGGCCGCCCAGCTTTTGAAACTTGGAGGGGTCGCGCAGAAACTCGACCAGCTCGTGCACTTCTTCCTTTGCTTCGTCGCAGCCGGCCACATCGGCGAAGGTGATCGCGTTGTTGGTTTCGTCGAGCATGCGCGCGCGCGACTTGCCGAAGGAAAACGCACCGCCGCGGCCGCCGCCCTGCATCTGCCGCATGAAGAATATCCACACGCCGATCAGTAGCAGCATCGGGAACCACGAGACAAAGATCGTCGTGAGCAGCGACTGCTCTTCCTCGGGTTTTCCATATACCTGGACGCCGGCCTTGCGCAGATCGTCGACCATCCAAAGATCGCCCGGCGAGGTCAGCGTGTAACGGTTACCTTCTGCCGGGGTTACGTTGAGGTTGCGGCCCTGCACATCGACGCGTTTGATCTGGCCGGCCTTCGCCTGGTCCATGAACTGCGTGTAGCTGACGTTCTCGGATGGCTTCTGGCGGCTTTCGAACTGTTTGAAGACGGTGAACAGGACGAGCGCGATCACCATCCAGATGGCGGCTTTCGCAAACATGTTGTTGTTCAATGGTGCTCCTCTATCCGCCCACCCGGCGCTGCTACTTCATGGCGTACCAACCGCAGTTGGGTACGTAGAGCAAATTCTAAACCCCCACTACCGCAGATGACGGCCCAATAAGTAGACCTCGGCTGACGTTTCGCGCGACGCGGCAGGTTTGCGCACGGCAACAGCACGAAAGATTTTCTTTAAACGCTCAACGTACTGACTGTAGCCGCTACCGTGGAAGGCTTTGACGAGAAAAGCACCATTCGGTTGCAGATATTTGCCGGCAAAGTCGGCGGCAAGCTCCGCCAGAAGGACACTCCGCGCGGCGTCGGCGGCACCAATCCCGGATAAGTTGGGCGCCATGTCCGACAGCACAAGATCAATCCGGGTGCCGGCCAGAAGATCGACCAACTGGCGCTCGACCGCCTCGTCATGAAAATCGCCTTGAATGAATTCGACATCGGGCACCGGTTCCATCGGTAGTACGTCGAGCGCTACGACGCGCCCGCTGACAGTCCCGTCGCGCGCCTGCAAACGCTGCCGAACCACCTGGGTCCAGCTGCCGGGTGCCGCGCCGAGCTCGACCACCACCATCTTCGGCCGCAGCAAACGGTCCTTGTCGTCGATTTCGGAAAGTTTGTACGCAGCACGGGAGCGAAAACCCTCGGCCACCGAGCGCTTGACGTACGGGTCGTTCAGGTGACGCTGGATCCACTCAGGGTTCGAGCGGTTCTGGCGAAGGCGCGTTGACACGTCGGAGCAGCCGTTGAAGCTGCCGTGCAGACATTGGGTGCCACAGCCTAACCGAGTCTGACCTGGCCCCCGCGCCAGACCCTTCCGACAAGTGTCAGTTACACACGACGCCTAACGGTCGCGGTTCTCCATAAACCAGAACGAACGCTTGCGCTTGGCCGGGATGGGTATGCGAGCACGCTCGGCTTCGATTGACGAGTTGGTTTCG
>JACCSD010000026.1 GCA_013813185.1 Burkholderiaceae bacterium | reverse complement strand
AGACGGCGCCGCGGAAGCTGCAGATCCGGCTGGGCGGAAGCGAGCAGGGTTCGGCGCGCGAGGTTCGGCGCGCGCTCGGCAGTTACTTCGATGAGCTCGGGATCGGAGAAGTGTCGATCGACATCGCCCGCCGCCCGCCGGCCCGAGACGAGATAAGCGGCAAGCTTCGACGGGTAATTTGCCGGCTTCCTCGTCACTGATCGCTACGGAAACCAGCGGGCACAATAGGGCCCGATGATTTCCCGATCTCTGATCAAGCGCCTGCGGCTCGCGGGCGCGCTGGCGTTCGCCACGCTGGCGGCCGGGTGTTCGGCGGTCGGCTATTACGCGCAGTCAGTCCAGGGTCACTTTGCGATGCTGCGCGCGGCGCGGCCGATTCCTGAGATCGTCTCCGATCCATCGACCGCCGCGCCCCTGAAGCAACGTCTGCAACGCGCCGAACAGATCCGTGCGTTTGCATCGAGCGAGCTCGCGCTGCCGGAAAATCAAAGCTATCGGTCGTACGCAGACCTGCAACGGCCGTTTGTCGTGTGGAATGTTTTCGCGACGCCAGAGCTATCGCTTGAATTGAAGCAGTGGTGCTACCCGGTCGTCGGCTGCGCGGGGTATCGCGGCTACTTCGAACGCGCAATGGCCGAACAAGCGGCCGAACAACTGCGCGCCGAACGCTACGAAGTCAGCGTGACCGGCGTGCCCGCCTACTCGACGCTCGGCTGGTTTGCCGACCCGCTGCTGAACACGTTCATCGGCGGCAATGAGGGCCAGCTCGCCGGACTGATTTTTCACGAGCTCGCCCACCAGGTGGTCTTTGTCGGCGGCGATACGACGTTTAACGAGTCGTTCGCCACGGCCGTCGAGCGCGAGGGCGTAAAGCGCTGGCTTGCGGCCAACGGCGACGATGGGTCGCGCCGGGCGTATGCAGAGTTCGCGCAGCGGCGCTACGCGTTTCTGAACCTGCTGCTGCAGTATCGCGGGCTGCTGTACGAAAACTATCAAGGCCGCCAACCCGACGAAGTCAAGCGCGCACGCAAGCAGCAGCTTTTCGCGGATCTGAAAGACGCTTACGCGCGGCTGCGTTCAAGCTGGGGCGGCTTCGCCGGCTACGACCGGTTCTTTGCGCAGGATCTGACCAACGCGCACCTGGCGTCGATCGGCGCCTACAACGACCTGGTGCCGGCGTTCGACGCGTTGCTGGTGCAGGTCAACGGCGACTTTCCACGCTTTTATGAAGAGGTCAAGCGGCTTGCCGCACTGCCTCGGGAGCGCCGCGACGACTCGCTGCGCGGCATGCTGGCGCAGCGTTAGCGGCGTCTATGATGGCGGCTGCGCCATCAAAATGAAAATATAAAGGGAGATAACATGGACCGGTTCTGGCTGAAGAACTATCCGCAGGGCGTGCCGGCGGATATCGATGCAAGTCAGTACAAATCGCTGATCCAACTCCTGGACGAGGCCTTCAAGAAGTACAGCGACAAGCCCGCGTACAGCTTCATGGGCGCCGAGATGACGTTCCGGCAGCTCGATGAAAACTCAGCGGCGATCGGTGCCTGGCTGCAGAGCAAGGGCTTCGGCAAGGGCAAGCGCGTGGCGATCATGATGCCGAACGTGCTGCAGTATCCCGTGGTGATGGCCGCTGTGCTGCGCGCCGGCTGCACGGTGGTCAACGTCAATCCGCTGTACACGCCGCGCGAGCTCGAACACCAATTGAAGGATTCGGGCGCCGAAGCGATCTTCATTCTCGAAAACTTCGCCGGCACGTTACAGCAGGTAATCGACAAGGTGCCGAGCAAGACGGTTGTCGTGTGCGCGATGGGCGACATGCTCGGCTTTGCGAAAGGCACGCTGGTCAACTTCGTCGTCCGCAGCGTCAAGAAAATGGTGCCGGCGTTTTCGCTGCCTAAAGCCTTGCGCTGGAACGACGTGCTGGCTGACGGTTCGAAGATGACCCTGCGACAGGTCGAGTGCAGCCACAGCGACGTCGCGTTCCTGCAGTACACCGGAGGAACCACCGGCGTCAGCAAAGGTGCGACGCTGACGCACAAGAATGTGATCGCGAACATGCTGCAATCCGAAGCGTGGTACCAGCCTGCGCTGAAGAGGATGAAGCCGGGCGAGCAGGTCGTCACGGTCACCGCGCTGCCGCTGTATCACATCTTCGCGCTGACCTGCTGCGCGCTGCTGTCGATGCGCACCGGCGGCAAAAACGTGCTGATTCCGAATCCGCGCGATATTCCGGCATTCGTCAAGGAATTGGGCAAGCACAAGTTCGGCGTGTTTCCTGCAGTTAACACGTTGTTCAATGCGCTGGCCAACAACGACGAGTTCAAGAAACTCGATTTCAAGTCGCTGATCCTGTCGCTCGGAGGCGGCATGGCGGTCCAGCAGGCGGTCGCAGAACGGTGGTTGAAACTCACCGGCAGCGCGATCTGCGAAGGCTATGGATTGTCCGAAACGTCGCCGTCGGCCACCTGCAATCCGACCGATACGTCGAAGTACACCGGCACGATCGGGCTGCCGCTGCCCTCGACCGAGATCGCGATCATGGATGACGACGGCAACAAACTGCCGGTTGGCAGCGTCGGCGAGATTGCGATTCGCGGGCCGCAGGTGATGGCCGGCTACTGGCAGCGCGATGACGAAACCGCAAAAGTGATGACGCCCGACGGATTTTTCCGCAGCGGCGACATTGGCGTGATGGATGCCGGCGGCTACACAAAAATCGTCGATCGCAAGAAGGACATGATCCTGGTCTCCGGCTTCAACGTGTATCCGAACGAAGTCGAAGGCGTGGTTGCGATGCATCCGGGCGTGCTCGAATGCGCGGCGATCGGCGTGCCCGACGAGCATGCGGGTGAGGCAGTGAAGCTGTTCGTCGTGAAGAAGGACGCCGCGCTGACGGAGAAAGACATTTCGGAGTTCTGCAAAGAACACCTGACCGGCTACAAGAAGCCGAAGTACATCGAGTTCCGTTCGGACTTGCCGAAGACCAACGTCGGTAAGATTTTGCGGCGCGAATTGCGCGACCAGAAGAAAGCGGCATAGGGTTCCTGATGAAACGTTTTGACGGCAAAGATCGCGATGCGCCCACCGGTACGCGCAGCGGGCCGCGCGCCCGTGCGGCGCAGGATCGTAAATTCGGCGCAGCCAGGGCAAAGCCTCGCGATTCCGGCGGCGCTGATCCCTACCAGCGCGCCGAACGTCCACCGCGTGCCGGGCCGCCGGTGCGCGATGCGCGCTTCGGAGAGCGTCTACGAGCGCCGGTGCGCGATGGAGCGATTGCGCTTGATCCCGACGTGGCGCGCGTGTTTCGCGACTCCGAGGCAGTGAACGAGGCGCTGCGGCTCGTGATTCGGCTGGCGCGCACGGTCGGCGGCGGCGCGCGCCCGACGAGCAGCTTCGATCGGGCGCGCAGCGGCGCGTCAGCCGGTGCGCGTTCCAGCCCGCCTTCGGGCGCGCGGTCACGCCCGCCGTCGGATCGCTTCAGTCGCGACGAGCGGCCGAGGCGCAGCTCAGCGCCGCCGGTCCGGCGCGAGCCCAAGTTCGAGGAGTCCGAGTAATCCCGCAGTCATTACGACCCCGCGGTGACAGCATCGCAAAATAGCGACACCGCTAGCGCCGAAGCATCGCGCTTTCGGGGACTTGCCGTGCTTGCATCGACGACCGGCCCACCGTTTGCTGCGGAATTCAGCAAGAATTGCGTGACTGACTGCGCAATCGGGGCGCACCATCGAGGCTAGTGTCTTGATGGGCGATCCGCGTGGGTCGATCGGGAGCCAGCGTGCAAGCGAATCGCAAAATCATCGGGTCTTCGCGGGTTCTGCTCGTGGCTGCCTTGCTGACCGCAGGCTCCGCTTCGGGCCAGGACGTCGGCGGCGGCCTCAGGCCAAGCACATCCGGTTTGGAACCTGAATCTCTGATCACCGAGCGCTTCGGGATTCGCGCGCTCGCCAATAGCGGCTCGATCTCGTACGACTACGACCGGTCCGGCATTCGTTACGACGGGAGGTATCGCTTCGGCACCAGCTTCCTCCTGGCCGATTGGCATCCCTACGCGACCGGCTTCCGGCTTAGCGGCGGGCTCGCGTACAACAATCAGCGCCTGGTCGGGCCTGCGCGACCTGGGACCGGAACCATCCGCATCGACGGCACGCGTCATTCATCGGCGCAGCTGGGCTCGCTCGCAACGTTTTCGAGGGCCGCGCCTTACTTCGGCGTGGGCTGGGGTCTGGCGCCACGCGCCGGCTCTCGCCTGTATTTCAGTGCTGACCTGGGCGTGACGTATCAGCGGCTAAGCGCTCCGCTGACGGGCAACTGTGGTGCGGCCACCCCTGCTGCCGTCTGCGCGCAAATGCAAAGCGACCTACGCGCCGACGAGTCGGAGTATCGCGATGCTGCAGATGATGTGCGCTTTTACCCGGTGATATCGGTCGGGTTCGGCGTTCGGTTCTAGCGCGTTAGCCGACCACTCGCGGAACCAGCACCGTGCGCGTGCGCTCGATCAGCGCGCGCCGCAGGCACCGATAAATTTCCTGGACGTCGAGCTTTTCGCCGTCGGATGGACGCAGGCGCACCTGCATGTCATCCGCGCGTGCGCGAACGCTGACCGATGCCGGAGCTGAACTGGGGCCAGAGATGCAGCGCTGGCATGCGTCGAGCGCGGCCAGTACCGATTCCTGTCGGCCGGCAACGCCGGACAACTCGATCTGTACTTCGTTGGCACGCTCACGTACTCGCATCAACATCGCCATCTCCAGGCTTTAGTTCTGTTCCAATCAACTTGTAGTTCACTTGTATGACAGTGCGATTGTTATAGAGAACCCGCAATCCGCTGAATGGCCGATTACGCACGCACCCTGTGGACTATTCGACAATGGGCGACGAATGGCCTGCAGTTAGCGGCTTAACGCGGCAAGTTGCCGATCGTGTACCGCTGAGAGTGTGAACAAAGCAAACACTGCGCCAAGGCCGGCGCAGAACATGTCCGACTGCGTATCCCACGGGTCACCTTGCGTGCCGAGGAACTCTTCAGCGCCCTGGCCAAGCGCCAGTGCCGCCCACCACTCGACCAGCTCATACACAGCGCTGATCGCGAGCGCGATGCAGATGCAGAGGAATGCAATCATGCGGCGCCCGCGCGCGTACTCGCCTCGGATCAGGATCTCGCGCGCCACCATGGCTGGTACAAACCCTTGCATGAAGTGGCCGAGCTTGTCGTAAGGATTACGCGAAATATCAAACGCCTGCTGTACCCAGCCGCCCAGCGGTACGCGCGCATACGTGTAGGCGCCGCCGAGGATCAACACCAGCGCGTGCAGGAAGATCAGCACGTACAGCAGCGTGGTCAGCGGATAGTTGCGACGAGTTGCAACCAGGATCGGCAGCGCGATCATCACCGGCGCAACTTCCATCGCCCATGTCACGCGGTCGTAGGGCTGCAGCCCGGAAACAGCCATCGCGACCAGCGTGACTATCAACAGAAACGTCAGCAATCGATCTCGGTTCTCAGCAGCCACAGCGGATGCTCATGAAGTTTCGAGCTGACGCATCAACTCCTCAGCCAGTTCGCTGCTCAACTGCCGCAACGCGCCGGCGTCGGCGATGAAAGCATAGCGTTCGATCAAGCGCTGCGCAGGTTCAGGCAACTCGGTTTCGACGTAGCGCCAGCCGAAGTCGAAGCGGTCCGGCCGGTATCGCATGCCGAGCAGTTCGATCAGCGCGCGCAGCAGCACCCTGGTGAGGGCCGAAGGCTTCCAGTGGATGGCCGCGTGCCAGTTCCTTTGCGAGCAGCATCCGGAAAACCGGCACCGCGCCACGCAACTGCGCGAGCCGATGAAACCATCGCGCATCGAGCGCAGGCCGGTCAAGCGGTAGCGCCGCGATCTTCGCACTGCGATCGAACTGCACTTGCGGGTCGCCATGCCGTTCGCGCTCCATAAATTGCGCAGCCCCACTTTCGGACACGATTACGCAATCGACCGCGAAAAAACGCGGCGCGCCGGCGAGGAATAAAAACGCTGCGCCGTGTCGCGAACGGCGCCGGATCGACGTGCCATCGATGCGAAATTTCGCCAACGTCTGTGAGGGCCGTTTCAATAACGGGGAAAACGGCGGCGGCTGCATCGAGAGGCGCGACGACTACCAGATCGATATCTGAGAATTCGTCGAGGCGCCCGGTCGCAGCGGATCCGCCTTCCCAGCAGCCGGCGACGTCGTGCCGTAATTGCAATGCGGACACGATCGCGTCCCTGATCCGCTGACGGTAAGTGTGCGTTGGCATGCGGACAAGATCAAACTGAGCATGGCATTGAAACGGTTAACATCATTCAGATGAGCAACGACACGGCAAGCGACAGCAGCGAGACGGTCGACTTCCGGCAAAACCTGATCCGCTACGGCGGCGATGTTTATCCGGAAATCATCGACCGCGCGAGCGGCTGTTACGTGTGGGACGCCACCGGCAAGAAGATACTTGACTTCACGTCCGGCCAGATGTGCGCGACCGTGGGGCACAGCCATCCGAACATCGTTGCCGCCATCAAGAAAAGCTGCGACAGCGCGTTGCATCTGTTCTCGGGGATGATCCCGCGCAGCGCCGTGCAGCTCGCGGCAGCACTCGCCAAGATCGTTCCGAAGCCGCTGAAGAAGTCGCTCCTGCTCAACACCGGCAGCGAAAGCAATGAAGCCGCCATCAAGATGGCGAAGCTATACACCGGAGGGTTCGAAGTGATTGGGCTCGGTGGCTCGTGGCACGGAGTAACCGGTAACTCAGGCGCGGTTTCGTTCGCCAGCGATCGCAAGGGATACGGTCCCGGCATGCCGGGTACGTTCGTGATCCCCGAACCGAACGCGTATCGCTGCCCGGTCAAGCACTGCCGCGACACATGCGACCGAACGTGCATGAAGATAGGCTTCGAGATGTACGACATGCAGTCGGCGGGCGCACCGGCGGCCGTCATCGCCGAACCGGTGATCAGCGCCGGTGGTGTGCTCGTTCCGCCCGACGGCTACTTCAGCGCGCTGCAGGCGGAGGCCAAAAAGCGCGGCATGCTGCTGATCTTTGACGAAGCGCAGACGGCGTTCGGGCGTCTCGGCCACTGGTTCGCGGCGACGCATCTGAAAGTGACCCCCGACCTCATGACCGTGTCGAAGACGCTGGGGGGCGGAATGCCGCTGGCCGCCGTGATCACCAACGATGAAATTGAAGACGTCTGCCATCGGCGCGGCTTCGCGTTCTACACGTCGCATGTGTCCGACCCGCTGCCTTCAGCCGTTGGTCTGGCCGTTCTCGAAACGATCGAAAGCGAACAGCTTCTGCAGCGCAGCCGCGAAATGGGCGACTACCTCGCCGAGCGACTGCGCGAGCTGCAGAGCCGCCACGAAGAGATCGGCGATGTGCGCGGCATGGGCCTGCTGCGCGGCATCGAGTTGGTGCGCGACCGCGAAACGCGCGAGCCGCATCACGAGCTCGGGGCGCTGACCACGCAGCGCTGCCTGGAGCTGGGACTCAGCATGAACATCCGCCGGCGGCCCGAGCGAGGCTCGGTCTGGCGCATCGCGCCGCCGCTGACCGTGACCACGGCCGATATCGATCTCGCAATGACGATTTTTGACCAGGCGTTGTTGGAAGCTAAGGACGCGCTGGCCGGACGGCCGATAGAGGGGAAAACGCTAGCGCGACGATCTGCCTGAGGGCGTTGACGGCGGGCGTGGTGCGGCGCATTGTTCACCACCGGCTGGCATGTGCGCCGGTTCTGACGGCAATTTCAATCAAGGGCGAGGAAGAGACATGTTGAAGAAGGTCATTTGTGTGGTGGCGGCGAGCCTGGCGCTAAGCGTGATAGGAACCACGGCGGCGCGCGCGGGCGTGCTGGACGACGTCAAGAAGAAAGGTGTTTTGGTCGTAGGCACCAAGGCTGACTACCGGCCGTTCGGCTACCTCGATCCATCGGGCAAGATCGTCGGCTTGGAGGCGGACCTCGCGGCGGATGTGGCGAAGCGGCTTGGCGTCAAGCTGGAGCTGGTGCCGGTTGTCGCATCCAACCGCATCCAGTTTCTGCAGCAAGGCAAGATCGATCTGATGATCGCGACGACCAGCGATACACCCGATCGCCGCAAGGTCGTCGACTTCATCGATCCCAACTACTACGGGTCGGGCACCAACGTGCTGGCGCCGAAGTCCGCAAAAATAACCGGCTGGGACCAGCTCAAGGGCAAGAAGGTGTGCCTGATTCAGGGGGCTTTCTACAACAAGGAACTGCAGGAAAAGTACGGCGTCGATGGCGTGGCCTTTCCAGGCACCGCCGAGGTCTATACGGCGCTCAGGAACGGCAACTGTGTCGGCTTCGCGTACGACGACACGGCCATTGTCGGAGAAATGCTGAAGCCCGAATGGAGTGCTTACGAAATGCCGCTCGATTCGATCCTGTTCGTGCCCTGGGGCATCGCGGTCAAGCAGGGTGAAAAGGACCTGGTCGATTTCATGGCAAAGACAACGATCGACTGGCACAAGACCGGCTTTATCCAGCAACTCGAGAAGAAGTGGGGCGTCAAGCCCACCAAGTTTGCGCAGGAAATGAACGCCAAGTACAAATAGCATTCGGCGCAAGCATGCCAAGGCGCGGCGTGACCGCGCCGGTCTGACCGAGAGGGCCGATGCAGTCGTTTTGGGATTGGTTTCGCGCGTTGAACGAAGCGAGCGGAATCAATCTCACGATTCTTTACGATTCGTTCGATCGTCGCCGCTTTGTCAGCGGCTTTTTAATGACGCTCAGGCTGGCGGCGATCTGCATCGTTGCCAGCGTGCTGATCGGAGTCGTCGGCGCCTGGCTGCAGGGCTCGCGCCTGCGCATCACCCGCAGCGTTGTGCACTGGTACATCCAGTTTTTTCGCAACACGCCGCCGCTGGTTCAGATCTACTTTTTTTACTTCGGCATCGGCAGCCTGCTGACGGCGACCAGCGCGAGCGGCACCGCGGTGCCGATCGTCAGCAACGTCGTGTGGGCGATCGTGTCGCTGTCGTTTTTCGCCGGCGCGTTCAATGTCGAGATTTTCCGCTCGGGCATCGAAGCCGTACCGAAGACGACGATCGAGGCGGCCGAATCGCTCGGGTTCAGCCGCACGCGCACGTATCTGTTCATCGTGTTGCCGCTGGCGTTCCGTATCAGCCTGCCGGCGCTGAACAACAACCTGGTTAATTTGGTCAAGACGACGACGCTGGCCTACGCGATCGCCGTGCCCGAGATGTTGTATGTCTCGAGCCAGATCTGGTCGGATGCACTGAACGTGCCGGTGATGATGAACGTGTTGCTGCTCTCGTACTTCCTACTGGTCGGATTCCTCGTGTGGGTGATGCACCGCTGGGAGCGCGCGATCAAGGTGCCGGGGTTCGGCACATGAGCCGTGTGCGCTGGCACCAAGCGCTGCCCAGCGGGATAGGGACCGACCTGCCGGTGCTGATGCCGTCGGCGATGCAGGTCGCGGGGGG
>JACCSD010000025.1 GCA_013813185.1 Burkholderiaceae bacterium | reverse complement strand
GGCTGGCACAGCGGCGCCGCCAATTGAGGCGTCGCCCGAGGAACGGAGCCGGGCCGGGGCAGTTGAGCGAAAAAGCGCTTTAGCCTTTTTTCGCGCCGGCCTGGCGAGTACCGCAGTGGTTGCCACTTTAGTGGCCGACGCCTTTGGCGGCGCCGCTGCGCCAGCCGCTGCTGCGCGCCAGCAGCACTAATTCCCCGCAAGCAGAAATTCGCTCACGATCGCAATTTCGTTGTCGAGCATCAGCGTTGGCGCGTGACCTACACCGGCAATCTCGCGGGTCTGAGCTTTCGGCCCACGCGTAGCCATCTCGTTCAATGTTTCGCGCGAAAGAAGATCGGAATTCTCGCCGCGAATCACCAGCGTCGGGCAGCGAATGCTGTCGTATAGCGACCATAGAATCGCCTCGTCCGCGCGCGTGCGCTCCGGCGTTGCCGCTTTAAACGGCACCGCGATTTGCGGGTCGTAATGCAGCGTCCAACGCGCGCCGTCGCGCCTTAGTCCGGGTTCGACCAGCTCGCGCCAGTCTTCGCGCCGAGTCAATCCGAACGGTGCGGCGATCGTCGATATGTAGTCGACCGCCTGGTCGACGTCGGTGAAAGAGATCGGCAGACCGACATAGTCTCCGATGCGCGAGATAGCGGCCGCATCGAGCCGCGGGCCGACGTCGTTGATCACCAGGCGGCGGATCGGCGCATCGGCTTGCCCAGCGAGGCCGATACCGATCAACCCGCCCATCGAGGTGCCGACCCAGTCGACTTGTTCAACGTCGAGCCGCGCGATCAAAGTCACCATGTCGGCGACGTACTGCGGCACGATGTAACGCATCGGATCGCGCAGGGTGTCGCTGCGGCCGCGGCCGACCACATCGGGGCATACGACCCGAAACTCCGGCGCCAGCGCGCGCGCCAGGCGATCGAAATCGCGTCCGAGCCGTGTCAGGCCGTGCACGCAGATCAGCACCCGCGGATTGTCAGCCGCACCCCACTCGGTGTACGCCATCGAGTGCAATCCGGAAGGACTCAGGCATTGCACACGGTGCAAGCGCGGCTCGCTGCGGCGATTCACGCGTGGAACCAACGATGCGCCGGCGCGATCAGTGTGCGGCTTTCTTGTTGACCTGACCCGCCACCAGTTGTATCGGCGACGCCGGCTCGGGCTCGACGAAAGGCGGCAGCGGCGCCCGTACCGGCTGTCCGATCTCGGTCTGCAGGAGCGGTGCACCCGGCGGCACGTAGGAATCGAACCAGGTGGGGTCCGGGATTTCGGCGAACACCTGCTTCAGGCGCGAGCCCCACGTGGCGCGGATCATCGCCATGTACTGATTGGAACCGTCAATGTGAACGAACTTGGTGACTCGCAGCGTATCTGCCTCGTACACCAGCAGATCGAGCGGAAGGCCCACGGAAATATTCGATTTCAACGTCGAGTCCATCGAGATCAACGCGCACTTCGCTGCCTCGTCGAGCGGCATGTCGGACTGAATCACGCGGTCGATGATCGGCTTGCCGTACTTGGCTTCTCCGATCTGGAAATACGGATTCTCGTGAGTCGCCTCGATGAAATTGCCGGCCGAGTACACGTGAAACAGCCGCATGCCTTCGCCCTTGATCTGGCCGCCGAAGATGAACTTGGCGTTGAAGTCAACGCCGAATTCGTTCAGCGCTGCAGCGTCGCGATGATGCACTTCGCGCACCGCGGCGCCGATGATGCGGACCGCTTCGACCATCGTCGTCGCGGTCCACACGCTCGCATGAGCGGCGCCCACCCGTTCGCTGAGGATCTGCGTCACCGATTGCGTCAGCGCCAGATTGCCGGCGGTCAGCAACACCAGCATCCGCTCGCCCGGGTTCTCGAACACCGTCATCTTGCGGAACGTCGAGATCTGATCGACGCCTGCATTGGTACGGGAGTCGCCCAGGAAGACCAGACCCGCATCGAGCCGCATCGCTACGCAGTAAGTCATACGCGTTCCAGTTTAGTGGGCTTCGACAGGGAGCAGAAAATCTTCGCTGACGCGCTTTCCCAAATCGTTGATGCGCTCGAGGAACTCGGTCAGATACGAGTGCAGGCCGCGCGCGAGAATGTCTTCGATGCGGCTGTAGCGGAGCTCGGCGCTCAGCAAACCTGCGCGCCGCTCGGTTTCCTCCGACCGGCGGTTGCGCACCATTGCCAGATTGGCCGACACCTCGTTCACGCAACTCGCCAGCGAGCGCGGCATGTCGCCACGCAGAATCAGCAGCTCGGCGACCCGCGCAGGCGTAATGACGTCGCGATAAACCTTGCGATACGTCTCGAACGCCGACACCGAACGCAGCAGGGCCGCCCAATGATAAAAGTCCGGCGGGTTGTCGGCGATTTCCCTGCTCGGTACCGCCGGCGAGTCATCGGCGCTCTTTCTTACCTCTGCCGCCGGCGGACCGGCCTCATCGCTGAGTCCGTGATACTTGACGTCGATCAGTCGCGCCGTGTTATCCGCGCGCTCGAGAAACGTGCCCAGCCGGACGAAGTAGAACGCTTCGTCCTTCAGCATCGTGCCGATCGTCACTCCGCGCGACAGATGCGATCGGAATTTCACCCATTCGAAAAAAGCCTGCGGATCACGCTCGGGGGTTCGGTCAGAGAGTTTGCGCTGCAGGTCGAGCCAGGTGTCGTTGTGCGTCTCCCACACCTCGGTCGTCAACGAGCCGCGCACCGCGCGCGCATTCTCGCGCGCGTTCTGCAGGCAGGCCCCGATCGACGACGAATTGCCGACGTCCCGGACCATGAAAGCCATCACGTCGCGGGGCGACACGACGGGATAGCGCTCGTCGAACTCCTCGGTCAGCTCGGAAATGCTCAGCAGCGCCCGCCAGCTGCTTTCCGATGCCTGTGCCGACTGCGGCAGCAGCGATGTCGACAGATTGACATCGAGCATGCGCGCGGTGTTTTCCGCACGCTCGATGTAACGCGCCATCCAGAACAAATGGTCCGCCGTACGGCTAAGCACTAAACACTTCCGTTCCACAAGTGGACGCGATCGCGGCCGGCGTGCTTGGCGGCGTATAGCGATTCATCGGCGCGCCGCACCAGCTCGCTCGAGTCGCCGAAATCGGACGACTCGCACAAGCCGATACTGATCGTCACGTGCATTGCATTGTCGAACTCGGCCCACGAGGACTTGCGGACCGCGTCGATCAGCCGGTCGACCACTGCCATCGCAGCGCCGCCTTCGCTGTCGGCCAACAGCAGGGCAAATTCGTCGCCGCCCAGGCGCGCCGCGAAATCGGTATCGCGCAGGTTCGCGCGTATCACGTTGCCGAGTTGGCGCAACACCGCATCCCCGGTCAGATGGGAATAACGATCGTTGATCTGCTTGAAGCCGTCTATATCGGCGACCACCAGCCCGAAGCGCAGCGTGCCGGCGCGCGCGCGCGCACACCAGCTTTCCAGCTCCTTGGTGAACGACCGGCGGTTGGCCAGGCCGGTCAGCTCGTCCTCGAGCGCGAGCCGTTCGAGTCGTGAGCGCGATTGTTCGAGGTCGCGCGCCTTCTGATGCAACGCTGCAGTCTGCGTCCGCAGCTTCTGCAGTTCTGCGCGCGCTTCGTGCAAACGCGCGCGCTGCGTGCTGAGCCGGCCGTCGAGCCGCGTCTTTACTTCGACGTAGCGTTTGTGGTGATACAGCGCGAGTCGAAAATCGGAACGCGCTTCATACAGCGCGGAGAGCCGCTCATGCGAATCGGCAGGTCGGCGCAAGTCGCCCAGCTCTTCAGCCTGCATCAATGCGGGTCCCAACATGGCGAGCCCTTCGTGTTCGCGCCCTGCCCCCACCAGGTGGTAACCGAGCTCGAGCCGCGCGTGCACCTCGCGCGAGCGGAATCCGCTGTGCGCCGCTTCCGTCACGGCCGCGTTCAAATCGGTCAGGCCCTCGCTGAACTTGCCGAGCCAGCAACGCGCCGCACCCTGCTGCGTGCGAGCGGCGATCGCGGTTGACCGATCGGACGAGCCCGAAAGAAGTTCGAGTGCGATGACGAAGTGATCCTCGGCGTCTGCCATGCAGCGCATGACGACGCCGCCCTCGCCCGCGAGCGCCGCACGCAGACCTTCGTTGGCGTCGACCAAGCCGTGATGCAGCACCACCATGCCCTCGTCGGCGGTCGAACCCGATGGCAGCTCAAGCGAGGATTTCAGCGAGTCGCGTGCAGCGTCGAAGTCACCCAGCATGGTGTGCACCGTCGATTGATGCACCAGCGCAAGGCGTACCCCGGCGTGATCGTTGTGGTGCCGTGCGAGCTTCTGGACCTCGGCGAAGCCGTCGAGTGCCTCGCCGTATTCGCCCAGCTCGCAACAGGCAGTGGCCAGCAGGATGTTGACTCGGCATTGCGCCGCGACGTCATCCTGCGCGCGGTACACCTGCTCCGCCTGCGACAGTTGCCGGGTCGCTCCCGACCAGTCCCCAACCTGCATCAGCGCCGAGCCGGCGACAAAGTGCGCGCGCGCCATCAGCGTTTCGGCGGTGCGTGCACGGGCGACGCTTTGCGCGCGCAACGCAAACACGACCGCGTCGTGTGGTTCGGTGTTGATCAGCTTCTCGGCCCGTTCGATCAGTGCATACGGATCGATCTGATCGGTCGCACGGCGCGCTCCACCGTCGTGTGTGGAACCATTGTCGCTCGAGTCGTTCAGGGAACGCAGCGGCTCGCTCGGACGATTCATCGCTCGAGCACCCAGGTGTCTTTGGTGCCACCTCCCTGCGACGAATTGACGACCAGCGATCCCTCGCGCAGAGCCACGCGGCACAGCCCGCCGGGAACCGTGACAACATCCTTCCCCGACAGTACGTAGGGGCGCAAGTCAATATGGCGCGGTGCGATTCCGGATTCGACGTAGGTGGGGCACGTCGAGAGCGCCAGCGTCGGCTGGGCGACATAGTTTTCGGGACGCGCGCGTAGCCGCTCGGCGAAATCGTCGCGTTCCTGACGGGTCGACGCCGGCCCCACCAACATGCCGTAGCCACCCGCGCCGTGCACTTCCTTGACGACCAGTTCGTCCAGGTGCGCCAGCGTGTATTCGAGCTGCTCACGCTCGCGGCACACGTGCGTCGGAACGTTCGCCAGGATCGGTTTCTCGCCGAGGTAAAAATCAATCATTTCCGGGACGTGCGGGTAGATCGACTTGTCGTCTGCAATTCCGGTGCCGATCGCATTCGCCAGCGTGACCTTGCCCGCGCGATACACGGAGAGCAATCCCGCCACGCCGAGCGTCGAATCCGATCGAAACGCGCGCGGATCGAGAAAATCGTCGTCGATGCGGCGATAAATCACGTCGACCCGTTGCGGACCGCGCGTGGTGCGCATGAAAACATGATTGTCCTGCACGAACAGATCCTGCCCCTCGACCAGCTCGATGCCCATTTGCTGCGCCAGAAATGCGTGCTCGAAATACGCGGCGTTGTACATGCCGGGCGTCAACAACACGACCGTCGGATCGTCGACGCCCAGCGGCGCGACCGAACGAAGATTCTCGAGCAGCATGTCCGGATAATGCGCGACTGGCGCCACTCGGTTGCGGGCAAATAGATCGGAAAACAGGCGCATCATCATCTTGCGGTTTTCCAACATGTAGGAAACCCCGCTCGGCACGCGCAGGTTGTCTTCGAGCACGAAATACTCACCCACGCCGGCCGCGTCCGAGGCGCGCACCACGTCGATTCCCGCGACGTGCGAATAGATGTTGCCGGTCACCTCGACGCCACGCATCTCGGGTCGAAATTGCGAGTTGCGCAGAATCTGTTCGGCCGGAAGCCGGCCCGCGCGCAGGATGTCCTGGTCGTGATACACGTCGTGCAGAAACATGTTGAGCGCGCGGACTCGCTGCTTCAGACCCGCTTCGAGCTGCTTCCATTCGGCGGCGGGGATGATTCGCGGAACGACGTCAAAGGGAATCAGGCGCTCGCTGGCCTCACCGTTGCCGCCATCCTGATCGCCGTAAACGGCGAACGTGACGCCGACGCGACGAAACACCAGATCGGCCTCGGCCCGCTTGAATTGCATTGCCTCGGGGGTTTGCTCCGACAACCAGCGCTCGAACTCGCGATAGTGCGCGCGGACACGGTCGTCCCCGTCGTACATTTCGTCGAACGCTTTGTGCATCGCCCTGCCCACCCCCAACCGGGCAGTTTAGCGGCCGGCGTAGGGCTCGGGCGGTCCCGGAATTGCGTCTGCAGCGGCGGCGTTTCCCTCGGGCGTGACAGGGGTGGCGCCCGCCGCCGCGGGTGTAACGCCGGGACGGTTGTGCCAGTAGCGCGCCCCCGATAGGCGCGTCAAATACACCGTGCTCGACCCATCGCGTGCGAAGCGCCATTGCACCGCGCCCGAGTGGTCAGTGCGAAAGAATTGAATCCTCCGGGCCTGATAGCGCGCGACGACCTCGGGGTCGGGGTGCCGGAAGCGGTTGCGGTAACCGGCCTGTGCCACCGCCGACCCCGCGCCCAGCGTGTCGAGCAGTAGCGCGCCTGACGAACTGCGGCTGCCGTGATGCGGTACCGCCAGCCAGTCCGCACGCAGCGCAGGATCGCGTGCGATCAACGCGGATTCGTCGATCAGCGGCACATCACCGGTCAGCAGCAAGCGCGTCGCGCCGGCAGCGATCAGCACCACGCAGCTCATCGAGTTGGTCGCGCGCTTCGCTTCGTAATCCGAGTGCGATGGGTGCAACACTGCGAACTTCAGCGATCCCGAGTGCCATTGCGTGCCGGCGGTACAGCGTTCGACGTCGGCGCGCGCACCGAGCACCGGATGCCCCGAGCCAATCGATGTGATAACGCGATCGACCGCGATCGCACGCAGTATCGACGCCGCGCCCCCCGAATGATCGTTGTCCAGATGCGACACGATGAGGCCGTCAAGCCGGCCGATTCCCCGATGCCGCAGGTACGGCAGGATCAACCGTTCGCCGGCGTCGGTGTCAGCCGAATAACGTGGACCGGCGTCGTAGAGCCAGGCTTGATCTCTCGTTTCGATCAGCACGGCGGAACCCTGACCGACATCGAGCGCTGTGACCCACACTTCACTTTCTGCGGCGCGCGTGGCGGGCCATACGAACATTGGAAGTATCGCTACCGTGCCTAACGCGCGCGCTGGCCATCCCGGCGGCGCCAGCAGCCAGACCACGCCAATGGCAGCGAGTGCCACCAACGCTAAAGGTGGCGTGGCCACCGGCAAAGTGGCCCACGCAAACGATGCGCCCCACTGCAATGCCGTCGCGAGGATCGCGAAGATAGCGTTGGCAAAGCTCAGTATCGGTTCGGCCAGCAGCGACACCGGCGCAGGAAGACTCGCCAGCGCGGCACCTATCAAAGCCAGCGGTGTAACTGCCCAACTTACGATGGGAATCGCCGCCGCGTTTGCCAGTGGAGAAACGATCGATAGCTGGTGAAACAACAACACGGTGGCGGGAATCAGCGCCAGCGTAACGGCGATCTGTATTCGCACGGCCGCGTGCAACACCGGTCGCCAGCCCGACGCTGCAGCACGCAGTGGCCTGCCCTGCACAACCCACACGATCGCCGCGACGGCACCGAACGAGAGCCAGAAGCCCGCCGCCAATACCGCCCACGGATCGATCAAGCATACGAGCGCGGCGGCGAGCGCCAGCGAGGTCGCGGCGCGTACGCGCGAACTCGCGAGCCACGCCACACCCACCGTGGCCAACATGACGACAGTGCGCTGGGCGGGCACTCCCCATCCTGCGAGCAGCGCGTACAGGAATGCCGCCGTCAGACCGGCCAGCACCGCGGCCGTTTGCGCGGCGGCACGTGCAACCAGTGCGGGAGAGCGGCGCCACAGCGCGCCGACCGCGAGCCCCGCGAGGCTCGCGATCATCGTGATGTGCAATCCCGAGATGCTGACCAGGTGCCCGATGCCGGTGCGGTTGA
>JACCSD010000023.1 GCA_013813185.1 Burkholderiaceae bacterium | reverse complement strand
CGTGCACGATGGCGCGAATGTCGGCCGGTGTGGAATCGTCCAGGCGGCGCCAGGCTGCAACGGCCTGCGCGTAGCCGACGTCGGTTTCGCCGAGTTGCAGCAGGCAGTTGGCGCGATCGGCCATCGCGGCGGTGCATTCGTGCAGGAAGCCGTCGCCTTCGCATTGCGGCAGATGCTGATCGTATAAAACGAGCGCTCGCTTATGGCGGTTCTGCAGCACGTACATTTCGGCAAGCAGCAAGTGGTCGAGCGTGGTCGCCGGCCCGTCGGGCACTTGTTTCGCGTAGTCGATGCACCGCTGCAACTCGGCGATCGCCTGCTTTACGCCCGGCTTGTCGAGCTCGCCGCGCCCGGCCGATTGCCGCGCGTGCGCGGCCTTTGCCACGGCGGCCCGCTGCAGCCAGCTCGCCATCGCGATTTCGTCGTCCAGATTTTTGACTACCTCGTGGGTCTCACGATAAAGCCGGTAAGCCGTCTCGTAATCGTGCGCGTCCTGATGCATCGACGCCAGCGCAAGCGACGCGCGGTAGCGCGCTTCCAGCGTGGCGTCGCCATTGGCCAGTACCGAACGGGCATGCGCCAGCGCGGCCCTGACATCGCCTTCGCGCTGCATGAATAACGCCAGCGCCGATTCGCACTCGGAGATCAGCATCGGTTCGTTCGACTTGCGCGCTGCGCGCAGCGCGGCGTACATGGTGCGATGGGCGTCGGCAAAGCGATTGGAGAAGTAGGAGCCGATGGCGCGCACGTAGGTGAAGCGCAACTCCAGCGCGCGCGGTGCATCCGCCGGCATCTGCTGTTCGGCCTCTGCCAGTGTTCGTTCGGCTTCGGCGACTCGACCGAGGCGGGCGAGCAGGACGGCGCGATCCTGCAGCAGGCGAATCCGCTCGGTGACATGCGTCGCTGCCGCGACGTTGCGTTGGTTGGCTGCCAGCAGACGTTGCGACACTAGTACCCCGCCGGCCGGCGCAGATGCCAATCGGTGGCACGCTGATACGCATGCGCAACGCCCAGCATGCGCGCCTCGTCGAAGTAATTCGCAATCAGCTGCAGCCCCACTGGACGTTTGCCATTGACCGGTCCGGCGCCAAAACCGCACGGAATGCTCATCGAGGGGACGCCCGCCAGGCTGCCCGGCACCGTGTAGTAATCCGCCATGTACATCGCGACCGGATCGGCCGCCTTCTCCCCGAACGCGAACGCTACGCTCATCGTGACCGGTCCGGCGATCACGTCACAACGGGAGAACGCACGGGTGAATTCGTCCGCGATAATCCGGCGCACCTTTTGCGCCTTGATGTAGTAGGCATCGTAGTAGCCATGCGACAGCACGTAGGTGCCGACCAGGATGCGGCGCTTCGGTTCGGCGCCAAATCCCTCGGATCGAGACTTCTTGATCATGTCGGCCACATCGCCATATTCCTGGGCGCGATGCCCGTAGCGCACGCCGTCAAAGCGCGACAGGTTGCTCGATGCTTCCGCGGGTGCCACGACGTAGTAAACGGGGATTCCGAGCTCAGCATTCGGCAGCGAGATATCGACCAGTATCGCGCCCAGCCGCTGGTATTCGGCAAGCGCTTCGCGCACGGCGGCCTCGACGTCGGGCTGCAATAGATTGCCGAAGAAATGCGTCGGCACGCCGATCTTCAGTCCCTTGATATCTAGGTTCAGCAGCCGTGTGTAGTCCTCGCGCGGCCGGTTCACGCTGGTCGAATCCTTGGGGTCAAAGCCGAGCATCTGGTTGAACACCAGGGCGGTATCTTCGGCCGATCGCGCCATCAACCCCGCCGTGTCGAGGCTCGATGCGAACGCAATCATCCCCCAACGTGACGGCCTGCCGTAAGTCGGCTTGGTCCCCGTGATTCCGGTGAACGCCGCCGGCTCGCGAATCGAACCGCCGGTGTCGGTGGCGGTCGCCACCGGTGCCAGGCAGGCAGCAACCGCGGCCGCGGAGCCGCCGGACGAGCCACCCGGAACTGCGCCCACGTCCCACGGATTGAGCACGTTGCCGAAGGCACTGTTCTCATTCGACGAACCCATCGCGAACTCGTCGCAATTGAGCTTGCCCAGCGTCACCATGCCGGCCTGCTTCAGGTTATCGACGACGGTCGCATCGAACGGGCTCCGGTAGCCGCGCAGGATCTTGCTCGCGGCGGTGGAACAAAAATCCTTGGTGACGAAAATGTCCTTGTGGGCGATTGGCACGCCAGTCAGCGGCGTAGCGTCTGCGCCACCATTGCTGGCAAGACGTAGATCGGCCGCGGCCGCCTGCGCCAGCGTGACCTCGGGCCGAACATCGAGAAACGCATTCAGGCCCCGGTGCGCTTCGATGCGGTCCAGGTGAGCGCGCGCCAGTTCGACCGCCGATACTTCCCTGCCGCCCAGTGCCCGCGACAATTCCGCGACAGAACAGTGCGCAATCTCCACCGTCACTCGACCACCCGCGGGACGATGAATAATCCGCCCAGCTGCTCCGGCGCGTTGATCATCGCTGTGGCACGTTGATCGCCTTCGGTCACCACATCGTCGCGCAGGCGGGCAGTCCCGCCTAAGGGGTCGGCCATCGGTTCGATGCCGGTGGTATCGACCGCCTGCATGCGCTCGATCATTGCGAAGATGTCGGTCAGCTGCGCCAGCGTGCGTTGCGCCTCCGCGTCGGTAATTTCGATGCGCGCGAGATGCGCAATACGCCGAACCTGCTCGAGATCGAGTGACATACGGGAGACGGTTTTACGGAGAGGTACGCAGGAAAAAATAGGGTATATCGAGGAGATCAGAAGCGAAAAAAGTTTATCATTCGCCCCACTTTCGAGCCTAGGCAGCCTAGTTTGTCACTGCTGCCCACCCACTATCCATGTTTGGTTTTCTGCGCAGCTACTTTTCCAACGACCTTGCCATCGATTTAGGAACCGCGAACACGCTGATTTACGTGCGCGGCAAAGGCATCGTGCTCGATGAGCCCTCGGTCGTTGCGATCCGGCAGGAAGGCGGTCCCAACGGCAAGCGCACGATCCAGGCGGTCGGCAAGGAAGCCAAGCAGATGCTCGGCAAGGTGCCCGGCAACATCGAGGCGATTCGCCCGATGAAGGACGGCGTGATCGCCGACTTCACGGTCACCGAGCAGATGCTGAAGCAGTTCATCAAGATGGTTCATCCGTCGAGCCTGTTCGCGCCCAATCCGCGCATCATCATTTGCGTTCCGTGCGGCTCGACGCAGGTCGAGCGCCGCGCAATCAAGGAATCGGCCGAGGCGGCCGGCGCTTCGCAGGTGTACCTGATCGAAGAGCCGATGGCGGCCGCGATCGGCGCCGGGCTGCCGGTGTCCGAAGCGTCGGGCTCGATGGTGGTCGACGTGGGCGGCGGCACAACCGAAGTCGGCGTGATCTCGTTGGGTGGCATGGTCTACAAGGGTTCGGTGCGCGTTGGCGGCGACAAGTTCGACGAGGCGATCATCAACTACATTCGCCGCAACTACGGCATGCTGATCGGCGAGCCTACTTCGGAGTTGATCAAGAAACAGATCGGCTCGGCGTTTCCCGGCTCCGAAGTACGAGAGATGGAAGTCAAGGGCCGCAATCTGTCCGAAGGTATTCCGCGCAGTTTCACGATTTCGAGCAACGAGATTCTGGAAGCGCTGACCGATCCGCTGAACCAGATCGTGTCGAGCGTAAAAATCGCGCTCGAGCAGACACCGCCCGAGCTCGGCGCCGACATCGCCGATCGCGGCATGATGCTGACCGGCGGTGGTGCGCTGCTGCGTGATCTCGACCGGCTGCTGATGGAGGAAACCGGGCTGCCGGTGGTCGTCGCCGAAGAGCCGTTGACCTGCGTCGTGCGCGGCTGCGGCATAGCGCTCGAGCGCATGGACAAGCTAGGAACGATCTTCGCGACCGGCTAACGCTGCGCGCGAACGCGACGCCAATGCTTTTTCGTCGCTTTTCCCTCAAAAAAATCGTGTGGCTTTGCCACCGATTTTTTTCTAACTAATCGCGCAAAAGTAGGGGTGTACTTTTGCGCGAATTCGATCACGGCCCGCCGCCGCTGTTCAATCAGGGCGTTTCGTCGCGTGCCCGGCTGGCGTTCTTCTCTTTTCTTGCGATCGCGCTGATCATCATCGATTCGCGCGTCCGCATGCTCGAAACGGTCAGGGTGGGTCTCGGCGTCGTTCTATATCCGATGCAGCAGGCGCTGCTGGTGCCAAGCCGCGTCGCGGGCACCGTCACCGATTACTTCACGTCGGTCACCAGCCTGACCCGCGAAAATGAGCAGCTGAAACGCAAACAGTTCGAGACCGCGCAGTCCCTGCAGCAGGCGCATGAACTGATGGTCGAGAACGAGCGCTTGCGCAAGCTGCTCGGCGCCCGCGAAAGGATCGGCAACGCCACGGTGTTGGCCGACGTGCTGTATGAGTCGCGCGACCGTTTCTCGCGCAAACTGGTCCTGAATGTCGGCACCAACGATGGAGTACTCGCGGGCAGCCCGGTCATTGATGATGCGGGGGTCGTCGGTCAGATCACGCGCACGTTCAATGAAACCGCCGAGGTCACATTGCTGACCGACAAGGACCAGTCGATCCCGGTGCAGATCCTGCGCAACGGCCTGCGCGGTGTCGCCTTTGGCGGCGCCGAGCCGGGAACGCTCGATCTGCGCTTCATGGCCCCCAACGCCGACGTCGTTGATGGCGATGTTGCGACCACCTCCGGGATCGACGGTGTCTACCCGTCCGGGCTGATGGTCGCCACCATCAGCCGCGTCGAACGAGTAGCCAAAGACCAGTTCGCACGCATCGTGATGTCGCCGGTGGCCGGCATCGAGAGCAACAAGCATCTGTTGGTGCTGATGGTCGCGCCCGTCAAGCTGGCGGCGCCACCGGCCGTTGCTGCCCCCGCTCCGCGCAAGGGCGCGCGCAAGTGAGTCCGAAGTGAACCGACCATGAGCTCCGATTCGACTCGTTCGCCCCGAACGCCAGCCGGCGTCCGAGGATGGCTCGGCAGCAACTTTGCGTTGCGCGCGACGGATCCGATCGAAATTCCAGGCACGCGCATGGGGTACCGGCCGCAATATCTGCTGCGGCCCGCCAATCCGCTGTTCATCTGGGGCTCGCTGATCGCGGCGCTGGTGATCAATATGTTGCCGTGGGGCCGCACGCCGTTAGTGCCCGATGTTCTGGCGATCGCTCTGGTGTTCTGGAACATTCACCAGCCGCGGCGCGTGGGCATCGGCGCCGCCTTTGCGTTCGGTCTACTGATGGACGTGCACGAAGCGGCGCTCTTCGGCGAGCACGCGCTGGCGTACACGCTGATTTCGTACGGCGCGATCACGCTGCATCGGCGCATCCTGTGGTTCCCGGTCGGGGCCCAGGCGCTGCACGTGTTTCCGTTGCTGCTGATCGCGCAGCTTGCGTCACTTGCGATTCGAATGTGGGTCGGCGGCACGTGGCCCGGCTGGATCTACTTCGGCGAAAGCGGTCTCGGCGCTGTTCTGTGGCCCTTGATTTCATGGATTCTGCTGGCGCCACAGCGGCGGCCGACCGACCGCGACGCGACCCGGCCAATCTAAAGCTGCTCGTGTACTAATCACGGGTATCACGCAGCAGCGGCTGACGCAGCCGCTCCGCCTACGTCGTCGGGCACTTCGTGCCGACCACTGCGGTACTCGCCACGCCGGCGCGAACCAGGGCTAAAGCGCTGGTTCGCTCAAAAGCCCCGGCTTGGCTCCGTTCCTCGGGCGACGACTCAAAGGCGGCGCAGCTGCGCCAGCCGCTGCTGTCGCGACACTGCCTCGCTCGAGGTGTTTTTCTCCTTCCCCACATCAAGTGACATTGCCTCAAGCGCAAGCGTTGGGCGGAGATGGCCTGCCTTGGGGGCGTCGCCCGAGGAACGGAGCAACGCCGGGGGTGTTGAGCAAAAAAACGCTTTAGCCTTTTTTTGCGCCGGCGTTGTGAGTACCGCAGTGGTTGGCACTTTAGTGCCCGACGCCCAGGCAGGACAGCTC
>JACCSD010000017.1 GCA_013813185.1 Burkholderiaceae bacterium | reverse complement strand
GCGCCACGGCGCGGCGCAGTGTCCCGTGGTGGAGAACTTGCGTAAGGCCTTGACGGGTCTGACGGAGGCTACGGTCGGGCGCTGACGATGAGTGAGAGCCGTTCAGAACCCGAAGGCAGCCAAGAGTTCGTGATCGGAAAAAACGTGGCGACCGAAGCAGCAGCTCCGCTGCCGTTTGTGCTGCGCGCGTCAGCGGGGCCGCTCCGAAGGGAGTGCGCCTAACTAATCGTTGCGAGTGCACGTGCGACCGCGCAGCGGTCGCGTACACGAGCAACGCTGCTTTAAAATCCGATCCGCGTTTTTTTAGCGGCGCGCTCTTCGGTGATGTCGTCCGGGCGAACTTCATTGCGCCCGGCCAGTTTCGCCGTACCGAATGCGGCCAGCAGCACGCGCCGCATTTCGCGCGGCTTCAACCTGGCCAGCCGGTTCAGACCTTCATCGGAAAGTTCATCGGGAAAAGCGCGGCCCCAGGCGTGCTCACCGCGCAGCTCGTCGTATATGCAGCGTGCGATGCGGCGCGAGCCTTCGTGATCCGGCGGATCGATCACGTACACGTTCATCCGGTTCAAGATCGGCGATGGAATCGAGTGCGCATCGTTCGCAGTAGCAATCCACACGACGTCGGACGCATCGATCGGCACCTCGACGAACTCGTCGACGAAGTCGGTGGCCGTGTCGTGCTCGAGCAGCGTGTACAGGCTGCCGAGCGGATCGTATTGCGTGTCGCTGCCGGCCTTGTCGATTTCATCGACCACGATTACCGGGTTGGCATAGTCGCCGTTGACCAGCGCGTCGAAAACTTTGCCCGGCTTCGCGTTCTTCCACTGAGCCGACGCGCCCGACAGAATCCAGCCGGCCGTCAACGAGCTCATGCCGATGAAGTTGTAGCCGGTGCCGAGCAATTTCGCTAGACGGCGCGCGAAGTGCGTCTTGCCGATCCCGGGCTCGCCTAACAGCAATATCGGCTCCAGTTCGAGCGGATCGTCCGACGACAAGCACAGTGCCAGTTGCTTGCGAATGTCCTGCAGCGGCGCTTCGAAGTTCGGCAGCTCATTGATCAGCGCATCGATGTCGGGCAGCGCCGCCGGCTTGGTCACGAAGCGCTGGCCGCCGCTGCGAATCATCTTGACGTAGGTCGCTCGCAATGCCTCGCTCGCGCTGGCGCCGAGCTCCTGCAAGTCAGTGAGCGCGTCTTCAACGCGCAACACCTGATAGACGTCCTTGAATCCCGCGATCGCAATCGGCGAAGGAATCACTGCAGGTACGCTCATTCAGACCTCCGTTTACGCTGCATTCGAATCAACGCGGAAGCACGTAAACGGTATACATGTAAAACCCTGGCGGGTAGAAGCCAAAAAGACTACTAAAGCGTGAATGCAACAAAGCACTCGCGTGTGGCGAGTGCTAAACGCGGTTAGAAAGTGTGCTAATTCGCCGGTGACGACCTGAACGCGAAGGCCTTGCCGTCGAGGAACAAGTATTCGACGCGCACTACGCGCTTGTTGCCGTCGGCCAGGCCATAGCCGATCAGTTCGATGCGATCGCCGACCTTGGGTGGTTTCGAAAGACCCCACTGCTGCATGCGCGACAGCGGAGCGAACTCGACTTCCCACACGCCCGCGGCGTTGGCCGGCACCTGCGCTTTCTTCAGGATGCCGGCGGCATCGACGGATTGTTGTTGCGCCGGCAAAGTACGCGCTGCGAATCCATCCGGCAGCTTGGTCGCATCGACACGCAGCATCGCTTCGGCGTGCGGGTTCTGCCACCGTACCTCCGTGAGCGTGCCACTCAGGTACAGCGGCTTGTCCTGATCAAAGCTCGACCAGCCGTGATGCGCCAGCACCGGCGCAGCGAGCAGAGCACCGGCAAGGAAATGAAGAATGTGACGACGATTCATGAGATCTCCTATACATAAGCGACTAGATGTAGGCAATCAATCGACCACAGGCAATCACACCGAGCCAGAGCAGCAACGACAGCAAGGATTGCACCTTGGCAACGCCGTCGTGCACTACGAGGCTGGCGCGCCGATGAAACCACCACGCGTTGGCTCCCGCGATCAGGATCAAACCCAGCTTTATCTGGAACGCCCGATTGGAAACAAGTTCCGTAGCGCTCGAAATCAACATCAAACCACCTGCCGCCGCCGCCACCGCGAACGCCACAAGTGCGACCGGGACCGCTAACCTCGCCAGCGGCGGCAACGGCACTGCCGGCGCAGCGCCGAACACTCGCAGTTCGAGCAACATCAATGCACCGAACACGGTCGCGAACGCTGCAATGTGGATCGTTTCGAGCGCTGGATATGCCCACACCGAACGGCGAATCGCTTCCGACAGCGGCCAGGCCTCGACCGCCGTGAGGACTGCACCGACTGCGGACATTCACCGGCTCCTGCTTGCGACTAGCGCCGTCGCGCGCCGCCGAGTAGGGACCCGAGTACGCCGCGCGTGATTTCACGCGCGATCGAAGAACCCACCGACCGCGCCGCACTCTTGCTCATCGCTTCGACCATCCCTTCACGCCGGCCGCCGCGCGGGCCGGTCGAGCCGAACAGGATGTCGCCCAGACCGCCCATGATGCCGCCGCCGGCAGGCGCCGGTGCGGGCGCCCCTGCTTTGCCGCGCACGTCTGTCGTCGTTGGCGCCGCGCTTTCAGCGCGCGCCTTCAGCATCTCGAACGCGGAATCACGATCGACCGTCTTCTCGTACGTGCCGGCAACGATAGAATTCTTGATGAGCTGCGCGCGCTGTTCAGGCGTGATCGGACCGATCTGCGAACCCGGCGCCAGCACCCAGGCGCGCTCCGTGATGCCGGGTGTGCCCTTCGCGTCGAGGAAGCTCACCAGCGCCTCTCCGACCGCGAGCTCCAAAATCGCCTTGGTCGCATCGATCTTCGGATTGGCGCGCATCGTTTCGGCCGCGGACTTCACAGCTTTCTGATCGCGCGGCGTAAACGCACGCAACGCGTGCTGCACGCGATTGCCGAGCTGGCCGAGCACCTTGTCGGGAATGTCGAGCGGGTTCTGCGTCACGAAGAAAACGCCGACCCCTTTGGACCGAATCAACCGCACCACCTGTTCGACCTTCTCGAGCAATGCTGCCGGCGCATCGTTGAACAGCAGATGCGCCTCGTCAAAAAAGAATACGAGCTTGTGCTTGGGCGGATCGCCAAC
>JACCSD010000003.1 GCA_013813185.1 Burkholderiaceae bacterium | reverse complement strand
CGTCTCCCTTCAGGTTCTTGCCGGCGGCTTCCTTGTTGCACGTCGCCATCTTGCTTTGCTGCGCGCTCATCTTGTCCTGCGCCAGCGCTGTCAGCGGTAGCGCAAAGCATGCGGCCACCAGAAAGGGTTTGAGCATGGTCGGTCTTCCTTTTCAGCGAAATGCGCACCGGCGCAGAGCACGAATTACAGCATGAAGTGCCTCAATGCACTTTTACAGATCGCCGTCGTCCGCGCTCATTTGCTGCTGCTGGCGCTGCAAAAAGTCGCGCATCGTATCGATGCCTCGCAACTGCAATATCGTATTGCGCACCGCGGCTTCGGTCAGTACCGCGAGATTGCGTCCGGATGCCACCGGGATCAGCACCTTGCGGACCGGCAATCCCAATACATCTTCGGATTGACCTTCCAGCGGCAACCTTTCGAAGGTATCGGCGCCGCCATAGCGGCGCAGCTCAACGATCAGCCGCAGTTTCATTTTCCGACGGACCGCCGTTTCGCCAAAGATCGCTTTGATGTCGAGCAACCCCAGGCCACGGACTTCGAGCAGATTTGCCAGCAGATGCGGGCAGCGTCCCTCGATCGTATCGGGCGCGACGCGAGAAAAATCAACCACGTCGTCGGCCACCAGGCCATGCCCACGACTGATCAGCTCCAGACCGAGCTCGCTTTTGCCGACGCTCGATTCCCCGGAAATCAGCACTCCCATGCCAAGGACGTCCATGAATACGCCGTGCATCGTGCAGTGCCGGGCCAACAGCTTCGAAAAATAAATTCGCAGCACTTCAATCACCGTCGCGGCCGGCAACGGCGAACGCAACATCGGGAGGCCTGCGCTTTCAGCCGTGCCTTGCAGTGCGCGGGGCGGCGCCAAGCCGTCCGCGACGACCAAGCCGATCGGGCCGCCGGCCTGCAGCTCGTGCGCGTAGTGCTGCCATCGCGCCGGCTCCATTTCGCTGTAATAGCGAACTTCAGCGGGCCCCAGGATGTGCAGGCGCGCCGGATGGATCAGATTCAAAAAGCCTACAAGATCGGGGCTTGCCAGGTTCGAAGTCACCGGCGTGATCAACGGCTTGTCGGCAGCGGATTCGCCGACCAGCCACTCAAGCTGCAGTGATTCGCGGTTGTCGTCGAACAGCGATTGAAAAGTCGGCATGGCGCGAGGAAGTGGTGACAAGACTCGGCCGGCGGCCGACGCGACGCCGGAAGATTACGCTGCCGGGCGGATCGGTTGCCAGCTCGTCAGCGCCACATGGACCGCATGCGCATCGCTCGCGGACAGCAGACTTTCTCGAAATGGCTTGTCCGACAGCATCTGCGTTAGCTCGGACAAAATGTCCAGGTGTTGCTGCGACGCCTGCTCGGGCACCAGCAGAAAAATCATCAGCGACACCGGTTGACCGTCAGGCGCATCAAACTGAATTGGCGGCTCGACTCTTAGGAACGCCGCAATCGAATCTTTCAGCCCCTTGATGCGACCGTGCGGAATTGCGACGCCCTGGCCGAGGCCCGTCGATCCCAGGCGCTCGCGCGCGAACAAACTATCGAACACCTTCGAATGCGCGACACCCTGATTGTTTTCAAACAGCAAGCCAGCTTGCTCGAAAGCGCGCTTCTTGCTTGAGGCCGGCAAATCGATCAGTACGTTGGATGCCGGCAAGATGCGGGAAATGAGGTTCATGGGAGGGATGCTTGCCGAATACCACCATGGTAGGGGTTTCAGGCGGCCGCGATCGAGTGGGAAGAAACGAGATCAACCTCTTTTATTGCTTGCTCAGGAACACGTGCAGCGAGCCGTCCGGCGCCGGAAAGGCGCGGATACTACACCTCGAATAGCGCGCGGAAACCCCGCTACGTAACCAGAATTTTGCGTGCGAATTACTGCGACGGCTGGCCCGCCTGCTGGTGTTTCAGCGAATCGCCGTGATGATCCTTGACACGGTTCTTGTGGCGGATCACCTGCCGATCGAGCTTGTCGACCAGCATGTCGATCGCCGCGTACATATCGTCCTCGACAGATTCCACATGGATGTTGTTGCCGCGTACCCGCAGCGTGATCTCAGCGCGTTGCCGCAGCTTTTCGCAGGTAAGTTGGACGGTCGCATCGATCACCTGATCAAAGTGGCGCTCGACTCGGCCGAGCTTGGTCGTGACGTGCTCGCGTAGCGCTGGAGAAACATCGATGTGATTTCCGTGGATCGTAAGGTTCATGCAAGTTCCTTTCAATCAATCGGTAAGTGCAACGCTATAAGGATTTACGCAGTGCCACCGACGGGATCTTCATTGCTTCACGGTATTTCGCGACGGTTCGGCGCGCTACCACGATGCCTTGTTCGCCCAGCAGGTCTGCAAGCTTGCTGTCCGAAAATGGATTGTGGTTGTCTTCGGCTCCTATCAGTTGTTTGATCAGCGCGCGAATTGCCGTCGACGATGCGGCACCTCCCGTTTCGGTCGCGACATGGCTGCCGAAGAAATACTTCAGCTCGAAAATTCCAAACGGCGTCGCCATGTACTTGTGCGCCGTGACGCGCGAAATCGTCGACTCGTGCAACTCGACGGTATCGGCGATCTCCCGCAACACCAGGGGGCGCATGGCGATGGCGCCATGCGTAAAGAAGTTGTGCTGGCGATCGACGATCGCCTGCGCGACTCTGAGGATCGTTTCGAAGCGTTGCTGAATGTTGCGTATCAACCATCGTGCTTCCTGCACCCGCGTAGTCCACTTTCCACGCTCACCCGGATCCGCACCCTGCTTGGCTCTGTCCTTTTTGAGCACATCGGCAAACGACTGGTTCACTCGCAAACGCGGCATAACTTCCGGATTAAGTACGGCGGTCCAGCGATTCTTAACTTTCCGTACGAATACGTCGGCGACGATGTAATCAGCACGATTGTCTGCAAACGCCGTACCGGGCCTCGGATTTAGGGTGCGAATCAGCCGATGTGCGGCTCGTAGTTCTTCGTCGCTGCAGTTGAGCAGCTTGCGCAACTTCGAGAATTCGCGCGCTGCGAGCAAGGGCAGGCACTCCTGGACGATGCGGCGTGCTAAAGTAAAAACGGGCGCGGAAGGAGTGGCGCGGCGCTCGCCGTCGGAGTGCTCCAGCGACTGCAACTGCAACAGCAGGCACTCGGCGGCGTCGCGTGCACCCACACCGGTCGGATCCAGACTTTGCAGCAAGCGCAGTGCCGTCAGCAGCTCTTCCGGCTCGACCTCGGCCTCCGCCGGGCACATTGCGAGCAATTCGTCGAGCGTCGGATGCAGATACCCGTCGTCATCGAGTGCTTCTACCAGCAGCTCCACCAGCGCGCGATCGCGCTGCGAAGCCTGACATGCGATCTGAGTTCGCAAGTGTTCGCGCAGGGACAGAGTGGTGCCGACCCAGTTGGTGGGACTCGTGTCGTCTTCATCCGCCGAATCGCCGTTGCCGCGCCACTCGATCAGCGAGCCCCCGTCCATCGGCGAATCGTGCGACTCAGGGGTCTCGGTTGAAGCCGGGGCATCGGTTCCATTGACGGGCTCCGCCGCGGTCTCGGACAGTGGAACGTCGGCCGCGATCGAGCCGTCGGGCTTGACTCGCATCGCAAGCGCCTGCGGATCGTCGTCGCGCTCGAGCAGTGGGTTGTCAGCCAGTGCCTGATCGATCTCCTGACTCAGCTCGAGCGTCGACAGTTGCAGCAGACGGATCGACTGCTGCAACTGCGGGGTCAGCGCGAGGTGCTGGGAAAACCGTAGCTGCAGACTCGGTTTCATGACGAAGGCGACGAATGAAGCGGGCGCAATGTGCTTGGCATCGTGGCAGCTACATTCGGAAGTGTTCGCCCAAATAGACCCGTCGAACGGTTTCGTTGCCGACGATCTCTTCGGGCCGCCCGGCTGCCAGGACGACGCCTTCGTTGATGATGTACGCGTGATCGCAAATGCCCAGTGTCTCGCGCACGTTATGGTCGGTCATCAGCACCCCGATACCGCGCTCCTTGAGGAACCTTACGATGCGTTGAATCTCGAGTACTGCGATCGGATCGACGCCGGCAAAGGGTTCGTCGAGCAGGATGAAACGCGGACGCGACGCCAGTGCGCGCGCAATCTCAACCCGCCGGCGCTCGCCGCCCGACAGCGACAGCGCCGTGTTGGTCCGCAAATGCGCAATCTGCAAGTCGGCCAGCAACCCATCCAGCCGCTCCGCGATCTCCGCCTTGCGCAGCGGCCGCTTGTCTTCATCGACTTGCAGCTCGAGCACCGCGCGAACGTTTTCCTCGGCCGTCAGCTTGCGGAAAACCGACGCTTCCTGCGGCAGATACGACAGCCCCATTCGAGCGCGCCGATGAATCGGCAAATGCGCGATCGATTGACCATTCAGTGCAATCTGGCCATCGTCGAGCGGCAGCAGGCCGACCACCATGTAGAAGCACGTGGTCTTGCCTGCGCCGTTGGGCCCGAGGAGGCCGACCACTTCGCCGCTTTCGACCGTCAGCGATACGTCCTTGACGACCGTGCGGCTGCCGTAGCGTTTCTGCAAATTCTCGACCACCAGCTTGTTGTGCTCGAGTGCCGGTGCGCGCAGCACGCCGTTTTTTTCGACCAGATCGGCATCCATGCGCGCCGTCGTTCCTATTCGCGACGCGGATTCGCGAGATTCTTATCGGGCGTCAGAACTGCCTTCGACGCCGCTTTCGATCCATCGGCCGGCGTCTCGACGCGCGGCGCAATCGTCCCGCGTACTCGTCCATCCGGATTGTTCGGATCCGCTGAAGGCTTGCCGCCGGTCACGAAGTATTTGGCGTGGCGCTGGTCGTAGGTAATTGCATCGCCGCGCAGCTCGTCGCGCTGGACTTCGTTCTCCAGCAGCCGAACGCGGGCACGCGTAATCAGCTTGACCGTATCTTCTTTCTCGTCGTACTCGATGCGCTCGGCATACCCCTCGACGAATTCCTCAAGGCCCGGCTTGGTGCTGTCGCGCCGCTGGCGAAACGATGCGAGCTTGCCCGGGGCTGCGATGATCACGCCGTACTGGTAACCCTCCGGATCCTTGCGTACCTGCACGCGCGCTCCCGCCGCTCGCATCGTGCCCTTGTTCAACACCACGTTGCCGACCAGCACGCACACCTGCTTCAAGTCGTCGCATTCGCCACTATCGGCTTCGTAGTTGAGCGGCTTGGTGCGATCGGCCTTTTCTGCCAGTGCCGGAGCCACCGCCAGTGCGAACACGACTATTGCCGACCAATGTTTCATCGCTCCTCGCCTGGCGCCGTGGGCGCGAGCGTTCCGCGCACCTGTGACCGGAATTTAACGACCCGCTGCACGTTGTCGTAGTCCATCCCGATAGAACGTACTACCGAATCGCCGTTCTCGATTTCCGCCGCAACGTCGGTTGAATAGCGATCCAGATCGGGAATCGCGGTCAGCTGCTGCGTTCGCAATTGCATCGGGGGTGACCCATCTCTCCCCGGCGCACGGGTGACGACAACATCGCCCGATAGCAGGACGCGCTCGCCGCCGGACTCGACATTGGCACTTTTCGCGCGCGCTTCCAGTTGCGGCTGATTGGGTCGCAGGCTTATCAGGCGCGGCTGCAACAGCTCCGAGTGATCGTCCGCCGCGAAATGCATCAGCTGGGACGCATGCAGCCGATTGGTCGCGCGCCCGGTTTCATCGAATTGCGTCAGCGACACGCCGTTGACGACAAAGTCCGGGCCTTCGCGCGACAGCGGACTGCTGATCTTTTTCAAGCGCGTTGTTTGCGAGTACCAGTAACTGACGCCCGCGAGCGAAGCCAGCAGCAAGATCGCGATGAACGCAGTGATGCGGTCTTTCATAACGTGCGCTCCTGCGTCATCCTCGCACCATTGAATTTATTTCGACGCCTTTGGCCTTCAGAGTGAACTCTGCGAGCGCTCGCACTGCGCCGCGGCCGCCCGGCTGCGGCGTGACCCAGTGCGCAGCGGACTTGGCCGCATCGCAAGCGTCGGCGACGGTCACGGCAAAGCCGGCCGATCGCATTGCGGGCAGGTCCGGCAGGTCGTCGCCCATGTATCCGCATTCATCGCTGGCGATGGCCGCGTCAGCGAGAAGCGCTGCAAACGCGCTCGCCTTGTCGGAATGTCCCTGCAGGACCCGCGAAATGCCGAGCTCGCGGGCGCGCGCCGCAACGATGTCGGAACTGCGTGCCGACAACAACGCAACCTCGACGCCGTTATTGATCAGCATCTTGATGCCGTGCCCATCGCGCACATCGAATACCTTCATCGCTTCGCCTTGCGGCCCGTAGTAAAGCCGGCCATCGGTCAGAACACCGTCTACATCGAGCACCATCAAGCGCACACGAGCAGCGCGTTGTTCGGCCGACAACGTCTTGGTGAGCATTCAGATGACTTTCGCCGCCAGAAGATCGGGCATGCTCATCGCGCCCACCAATTGGCCCGATTGATCCACGGCCAGCAGCACATTCTTGCGCCGCTGCTCCATCAACTGCGCCGCCTCGGCTGCCAGACTGTCCGGGGAGATCGTCAGCGGGTCGCGCGTCATCACACCGGATACTTCGATATCGCGGACGTCGCCTACGCGCTCGAGCAGCCGCCGCAAATCGCCGTCGGTAAAGATGCCCGCCAGCTTCCCGCTCGCATCGACCACTGCGGTCACGCCGATCTGTTTGCGCGTGATTTCGTGCAGCGCATCCATCACACTGGCGCCGATGCCGACGATCGGAATCTGCGCGTCGGTTCGCATCACGTCGCGCACGTAGGTCAACAGCTTGCGGCCGAGTGCGCCGCCGGGATGAGCGCGCGCAAAATCTTCCGGCCCGAAGCCGCGTGCATCGAGGCAGGCGATCGCCAATGCATCCCCCATCGCCAGCATTGCGGTGGTCGATGATGTCGGGGCGAGGTTCAACGGGCAGGCTTCCTTCTCGACGCGTACATCGATGTGCACATCAGCCAGCTTTGCCAGCGCCGAGGTCGAGTTGCCCGTGATTGCGATCAGCGGCGTTCCCTGGCGCTTGGCAATCGGCAATATCGTCAGCAATTCGTCGCCCTCGCCCGAGTAGGAAAGCGCCAGCAACACATCATCGCGTGTAATCATGCCGAGGTCGCCGTGCGCGGCCTCGGCAGCGTGCACGAACATGGACGGTGTACCGGTCGAGGCGAGCGTGGCGGCGATCTTGCGCGCGATGTGTCCGCTCTTGCCCACACCGCTGACGACGACACGACCGGTGCAAGCCAGTAGCAGATCGACAGCGTGGGAAAAATCGCCGTCGATGCGGTCCGCTAACGCGGCGACTGCCTGCGCTTCAATCTGTAATACCTCGCGGGCGAGTGCGAGTGCACCAGGGGTCGCAACCAGGCTGGGAGAGGTCACGGAGTTTGAAAGTGTCGGGGCCAGCGATAATACACCGCAACTTTCTTCTGGCACGCCTTTTGCTCTCGGCGCGTTCCCGCGCCCGGACTGGTGATCGATGACATCGGGTCTTGAGTTCGCGCTGTTGCTGCTGTCATGCGTGGTGGGCGGTGTGGTCGCGTTTCGCCTGTTGCATCTGCCGCCGCTGCTCGCTTATCTCACCGTTGGCATTCTGATCGGCCCGCATGCACTCGCGATGCTGCCCGACAGCGCCGATGCCCGCTACCTGGCCGAGTTCGGAATCGTGTTCCTGATGTTCTCGATCGGCCTTGAGTTTTCGCTGGCGAAGCTAAGGGCGATGCGGCGCATCGTGCTCGGCCTGGGAGCCGCGCAGGTTCTCTTGACGATCCTGATGACGCTCGCGGCCGGTTGGGCGATCGGCCGCTACTTCAACGTCGGGCTCGCGGGCGCCTTTGCGCTTGGGGGCGCGCTGGCGATGTCGTCGACGGCGATCGTGATGAAAATGCTGGCCGAGCGGATGCAGCTCGACAGCGAGCACGGCCGGCGCATCGTCGGGGTGCTGCTGTTTCAGGATCTGGCTGTCGTCCCGCTGCTGGTGATCGTGCCGGCACTCGGTGCCGAGGCCGGCGCGTTGGCGCAGACGATGGCCATCGCGCTTGCCAAGGCTGCGGTGCTGTTGACGCTGCTGCTGGTCGGCGGCCAGCGTGTGATGCGCTGGTGGTTTCAGACCGTTGCGCGCCGCAAATCGCAGGAGCTTTTCACTCTCAACCTTCTTTTCGTCACGCTCGCACTCGCTTGGTTAACCGAGATTGCCGGGCTGTCGCTCGCGCTTGGCGCCTTCATTGCCGGCATGCTGATTTCCGAAACGGAGTTCAAGCATCGCGTTGAAGAGGACATCAAGCCGTTTCGCGATGTGCTGCTCGGCTTGTTCTTCGTGACGATCGGAATGCTGTTGAACGTGCGCGTCGTGATCGACAACTTTGGCTGGGTCATGCTTGCGCTGGTGTTACCGGTCGCGTTCAAGTTCACTCTGATATTCCTTCTGGCACGCGGCTTTGGTGCGACTGCCGGGACCGCGGTCCGGACCGCGCTTGCGCTGGCAACGGCAGGCGAGTTCGGATTTGTGTTGCTCGGGCAGGCCGGCCGCCTCGGCCTTGTCGATCCGTTGGTGCTGCAGGTCGTGTTGGCCGCGATGCTGCTTTCGATGATGGCAGCACCGCTCTTGTTGCAGTACTCCGATCGCATCGTGCTGCGGCTGGTGTCGTCCGAGTGGTTGATCAAATCACTGCAGATCGCAAACATCGCGAAGCAGGCGATCGCGATCGACAAGCACGTCGTGATCTGCGGCTTCGGGCGCAGTGGACAGCATCTTGCCAAGATGCTCGAGCAGGAAGGCATCGCCTTTGTCGCTCTCGATCTCGACCCCGACCTCGTGCGCGAGGCCGGCATCGCCGGCGAGTCGGTGGTCTACGGCGATGCGGGGCGGCGCGAGGCGTTGGTGGCAGCCGGGATTTCGCGCGCTTCCGCACTGGTGATCACGTATGACGATACGGAGTCGGCGTTAAAGGTCCTGCATCACGTGCACGAGCTGAATCCGAGTCTGGCTGTCATCGTGCGCACGCAGGACGATCATGACCTCGAGCGGCTCACGCGCGCCGGCGCCACCGAGGTCGTGCCGGAGATTCTCGAAGGCAGCCTGATGCTGGGCTCGCACGCGCTGGTGCTGCTCGGCGTCCCGTTGTCCCGCGTCGTCAAGCGGGTGCGCGAGGCGCGCGACCAGCGCTATCGGCTGTTGCGGGGGCACTTCCACAGCATCGGCGACGACGAGGACGCCATCGACGACGAAGAACACGAGCGCCTGCATTCCGTGCCGATCGATGCAGATGCGGCGGCGGTGGGCGAAGCGTTACGCGTTCTCGATCTGGCCGCGATCGGCGCTGAAGTCACGTCGGTGCGGCGGCGTGGAATTCGCGGCGCCGATCCCAGCCCCGATATGCGATTGCAGGCGGGCGATATCGTCGTGCTGCGCGGCGTTCCCGAAGCGTTGGCACGGGCCGAGCAACGGCTGCTGCAAAAGTAATCGTCGATTTGACGCTTTCAGCGGGAACGTTCGGCGCCGCTGCACGCAATAGCCGGTAGATGAGCAACGCGAGGAGCTCTGTGGCTTTCGATCCATCCGGGTGTGCAGTGTCTGCGCCCGCGCCGCCAGCGTCCGTGCTCGATGCAGTGGAGCACGAAGACGAAGTCCGCGAGCTGCGGTCCGCGTGGTCCGGCGACGAACGTGCGTTTACTGCGCTTTATCGTCGCCACCGGGCAGCGGTGTATCGATTCGCCTGGCTTCTCACGGGCTCTGCGGCGCAGGCGGCCGACATCACGCAGGACGTGTTCGTCGAGCTGCTGAGTGCTCCCAAAGGGTACGACGCGGCGCGTGGATCGCTCGCGGCCTATCTGTGCGGCATTGCGCGCTTTCGAGCGTATCGCGCGATCGATTCGCGCATGCAGAGCGTCGACGATTTCGACGCACTGGTCGAAGCGCACGCCGCGCATGACGCGCCGGCGATGCCGTACGAACGATTGGAGCGGGCGCGCGCGCTGCAAACGCTGTACGGCGCGATTCGCAAGTTGCCGCCGATCTTTCGCGATGTGTTGATCCTGGTCGAGCTGCAGGAAATGTCGTATTCCGATACCGCCGCGATCGCGGGCATCGAGCTGGGGACGGTGCGCTCGCGGCTCTCGCGCGCCAAGTTGAAGTTGGCGCAGTTGCTGAATGAAAAAAGTGAATAGGCAGGGTCAAGCGATGGAACACAAAAGACTCGACGATTGGCTAAGCGCCGCGCGAACCGACCTGGCGCAGCGCGCTCCAGATCTGCTGGCCGAACAGCAACTGCTAGCGCGAATTCGCGAGATGAGGGCGTTGCAGTCGGTCGCCGCCACTCGCATCGGCGTCGTCCCGCCATTGCGCCGTCCGTTGAGCCACCAAGCCCGCTTCGCTTTACTGCGGTCGCGCGGTTGGCGCATTGCGGCGCTAGTCGGCGTGACAACGCTCGTCCTTGCGCTGGGCATCGCGATGCTCGTCCCCGACGCGCCGCAGCGCGAGGCAGCGGTGCGCACGCCATTTCTTGCCCTGGTCGCGTCGGAGGCCATAGCGGCCGAGCCCGCGGTCATCGTTTCTTCACAGGTGGCAGCCGCGACGCTGTCCGAATACGGCCTGCCGGTTGATCCGGCGCGTGCCGACGAGCCGGTCAGGGCGGAGTTCCTGTTGTCACCGACCGGACTGGTGCTGGCCGTGCGCTTTGCTGAATGAAAGGAAACGTGATGTCGAAAGTGATTGTTGCGGCGTGCTTGTTGACAGCGTCGGTAGTCACGCACGCGCAGACACCCGTCCCGCCGGTACCTCCGCTACCACCGATTGCACCGCTACCCCCGGCGTTTCCGTTCGGTGCTGGCGACGACGTCATGATGTTCGTATCGTCCGAGCTCGGAAGCCGCAGCGTGATCAAGGGCGCGCCGTATGCGGCCACTGCGATCAACGAAACGCGTCAAGTGCTCAATGACGGTAATCGCATTGAACGCATTTCGTCGAGCAGGCTGTATCGCGACAGTCAGGGGCGCACGCGCCAGGAGCAGGCAGGCGGCGCGGTGTTCATCAACGACGTGGTTGCCGGCAAGGGTTATGTGCTGAATCCACGGCGGCAAAGCGCGCGCGAACTCAGGATTCCACTTCGACTGCAAACGCCACCGGTGCCCCCCGTGCCCTCGGTCCCGGCCGTTCCGCCGGTGGGGGCCGCGTCCGCGCCTCAGTCGCCGAAGCCGCACTCGCAAATGAGCCCGGAGGAAGCGCGCTCATGGGGGGACGACATGCGGCGCTGGGCGCGCGAGTTCACCGAGCGGATGCGCGGCGAGCGCGAGGAGCGCCGTGGCGAGCGTAACGTCGTCATCTCGCGCAGCATCACGAACAGCGACGCAGCCCAAGGGCTGGACATGCGCACCGACCACGTCGAAGTGATCCGTATGGAAGATGGAGGTGCAGCGTTTCCTTCGATGCCTTCGACGGCGATGCTGCCTCCACCCGGGCCGGGAACCGCGACGCCCCTCGGTAGCCGCGAGTTCGACGGCGTGCGCGCTGAGGGCAGGAAGACGACGTGGACGATTCCGGCCGGACGTATCGGTAACAAACTGCCGATCGAGATCGTCTCGGAGCGCTGGCACGCGCCCGACCTGAACGTTGTCGTTTTCACGCGCCATGCGGACCCGCGCACCGGCGAGCGCACTTATCGGTTAGAGAACATCAAGCGCGAAGAGCCGAGTGCGGAACTATTCAAGGTGCCGGGGGAGTATGCATTGAAGGCGGCACCGGCGCCGCGTGCCGAACGCAGGTAGCAGGTAGAACTGCGGGGGATCACCCGGCGACCGCCACCGGCGCCGTCCTGCGCTGCCGCCGCAACACCGTCGCAAGATATCGGCCGGTATAGCTTCGTTCGCTGGCTGCCACGACCTCGGGCGCTCCGCTGGCGATGATTTCGCCGCCGCCGCCGCCGCCTTCGGGGCCGAGGTCGATCACCCAGTCGGCCGTCTTGATCACATCGAGGTTGTGTTCGATCACGATCACGGTGTTGCCGGTATCGCGCAGCTGGTGCAGCACCTTCAGCAATAGCGCGATGTCGTGAAAGTGCAATCCGGTGGTCGGCTCGTCGAGGATGTAGAGCGTGCGCCCGGTGTCGCGCTTCGACAGTTCAAGCGACAGTTTTACGCGCTGCGCTTCCCCGCCGGATAGCGTGACCGCGCTCTGGCCGAGCTTGATGTAGGCGAGCCCGACGTCGATCAGCGTTTGAAGCTTGCGCGCGATGCTAGGAACCGCGTAGAAAAACTCGAACGCATCCTCGACCGTCGAGTCGAGCACATCGGCGATGCTCCTGCCTTTGTAGTGCACCTCCAGCGTCTCGCGGTTGTAGCGCTTGCCGTGGCAGATATCGCACGGCACGTACACGTCGGGCAGAAAATGCATCTCGACCTTGATGACGCCGTCACCCTGGCACG
>JACCSD010000367.1 GCA_013813185.1 Burkholderiaceae bacterium | reverse complement strand
ACTTTTTACAGGCTGAGGTCGCGCCCGGTAAGCGTGAAAACCACGGCTTGCAAGCCGCTTTCACGTCGATCTTCCCGATCTCCAGCCATAACGGCATGGCGCGGCTCGAGTTCGTCAGTTTTCAACTCGGCGAGCCGCCGTTCGACGTCAAGGAATGCCAGCAGCGCGGTCTGACCTACGCGTCTCCGCTGCGCGCCAAGGTGCGGCTGGTCATCATGGACCGCGAGGCGTCGAAGCCGACGATCAAGGAAGTGAAGGAGCAAGAGGTCTATATGGGCGAAATACCGCTGATGACGACCACCGGCTCGTTCGTCATCAACGGTACCGAGCGCGTGATTGTGTCGCAGCTGCATCGCTCGCCTGGCGTGTTTTTTGAACACGATCGCGGCAAGACTCATTCGTCGGGCAAATTGCTCTTTTCCGCGCGCGTGATCCCGTATCGCGGCTCTTGGCTCGACTTCGAGTTCGATCCCAAGGACATCCTCTATTTCCGCGTCGATCGCCGCCGCAAGATGCCGGCGACGATTCTGCTGAAGGCCATCGGCCTGTCCAACGAGCAGGTGCTCGCGCATTTCTTCCGCTTCGACACCTTCGCGCTGAGCGCCGAAGGCGGGTTCATGGAGCTCGTGCCGGAGCGGCTGCGCGGCGAGACCGCGCGGTTCGATATCACCGACAAGACGGGCAAGGTCATCGTTGCCAAGGACAAGCGCATCAACGCCAAACATATCCGCGACATGGAAGCCGCGGGCATGAAGCGCATTGCTGTGATCGAGGACTATTTGCTCGGCCGCGTGTTGGCGAACAACGTCGTCGATCCGGAGACCGGAGAGATCGTTGCAAACGCCAACGACGAGTTGACCGAAGATCTGCTGAAGACGCTGCGCACCGCCAACGTGCAGGAAATCCGCACCATCTACATCAACGATCTGGATCAGGGCGCGTTCATCTCGAACACGTTGCGCATCGATGAGACCGGCGATCAGCTCGCGGCGCGTATCGCCATTTACCGAATGATGCGTCCGGGTGAGCCGCCGACCGAGGACGCCGTCGAGACGCTATTTCGCCGCCTGTTCTTCGACGAAGACACGTACGACCTGTCGCGCGTGGGCCGCATGAAAGTCAACAGCCGCTTCGGCCGGCCCGAAATCACCGGCCCGATGACGCTGACGCACGAAGACATCGCCGACACGATGAAACTGCTGGTCGAGCTGCGCAATGGGCGCGGCGAGATCGACGATATCGATCACCTCGGTAACCGCAGGGTGCGTGTCGTTGGCGAACTGGCAGAAAACCAATTCCGTGCCGGCCTGGTTCGCGTGGAGCGCGCGGTCAAGGAGCGCCTGGGCCAGGCCGAGACCGAAAACCTGATGCCGCATGACCTGATCAACAGCAAACCAATCAGCGCGTCGATTCGCGAGTTTTTCGGCTCGTCGCAGTTGAGCCAGTTCATGGACCAGACCAACCCGCTGTCCGAGATCACGCACAAGCGCCGTGTCTCGGCACTGGGACCGGGCGGACTGACGCGCGAGCGTGCCGGCTTCGAAGTACGAGACGTGCATCCGACGCACTACGGTCGCGTATGCCCGATTGAAACGCCGGAAGGGCCGAACATTGGCCTGATCAATTCGATGGCGCTGTACGCGCAGTTGAACGAATACGGTTTTCTCGAAACGCCGTATCGCAAGGTCGACGGCGGCAAGGTCACGACCGACATTTCGTATCTGTCGGCGATCGAAGAGGGCAAGTACGTCATCGCACAGGCGAACGCGCCGCTCGACAAGAGCGGCAAGTTTCAGGACGAGCTGGTCAGCTGCCGCGAAAACGGCGAGTTCGTGTTGATGTCGCCCGGTCGCGTTCAGTACATGGACATTGCGCCGTCGCAGATCGTGTCGGTCGCGGCGTCGTTGATCCCGTTCCTCGAGCACGATGACGCCAACCGCGCACTGATGGGTTCGAACATGCAGCGGCAGGCGGTGCCCTGCCTGCGGCCGGAAAAGCCGTTCGTCGGTACCGGCGTCGAGCGCACTGTTGCAGTCGACTCTGGGACCACCGTGCAGGCATTGCGCGGCGGTACCGTCGATTACGTTGATGCAAACCGCATCGTCGTGCGTGTTGACGACAAGGAGAATGTGCAGGGCGAGGTCGGCGTCGATATCTACAACCTGACCAAGTACACGCGCTCGAATCAGAACACCAACATCAACCAGACGCCGATCGTCAAGAAAGGTGAGTCGATTGCAAAGGGCGATGTGGTCGCCGATGGCGCATCGACCGATCTGGGCGAACTCGCGCTCGGCCAGAACATGC
>JACCSD010000354.1 GCA_013813185.1 Burkholderiaceae bacterium | reverse complement strand
GCCTTTAAGCGAAAAAACGCTTTAGCCTTTTTTCGCGCCGGCCTGGCGAGTACCGCAGTGGTTGCCACTTTAGTGGCCGACGCCTTTGGCGGCGCCGCTGCGCCAGCCGCTGCTGCGTGAGGAATTTTCTTCCTGTAGGCAGCGATGCTGCGCCAGCCGCTGCTGCGCGAGCCGCCTGCCGCACTACGACAACTACTAATTGCTTGACCCCTCCTTGCCGAGTTCATCACCACGGCCTGTATCCGAACGCTTCGTTGAACCTGTCGGCAATCGATTCACGATCGGCCGTGTGATTTTGCCCGCCGGAGTGTTCGATCTTTATCGAGCCCATCGTTGCCGCCAGCTTGCCGATGGTTTCCCAGTCCATTTCTCGCGTGATGCCGACCAGCAGCCCGGCGCGATAGGCGTCGCCGCACCCTGTCGGGTCAACTGGGTCGCGGACCGGGGCAACAGGAATCTCCAGGACCTTGCCGTCGGTGTGAATCTGCGATCCGGCTGCACCATGCGTAACCACCAGCGCGCTTACTTTGCGCGACAGCTCTGACAGCGTGAGCTGCGTGCGATCGCTGAGCATTTGGGCCTCGTAGTCATTGACCGCTACATAGCTCGCACGATCGATAAACCAACGCAGCTCCTCGCCGGAAAACATAGGCAAGCCTTGACCGGGGTCGAACACAAAGGGGATGCCGTGTTCGGCGAATTGCTCGGCGTGCTGCAGCATGCCGTCGCGGCCGTCGGGCGCCACGATGCCGAGCTTGATCGAGCCGTCGTTCGGAATGTGGTTGAGATGCGAATCGGACATTGCACCCGGGTGAAACGCGGTGATCTGGTTGTTGTCGGCGTCGGTGGTTATGAACGCCTGCGCGGTGAAGCTGCCTTCGACTCGGCGCACGAAGCGCTGGCTGATCTGCAGCCGATCGAGTCGGTCCGCGTACGGTTGCGCGTCGTCGCCGATCGTCGCCATCGGCCACGCTTGCCCGCCGAGCAGCTTGACGTTGTAGGCAATATTGCCGGCACATCCGCCGAATTCGCGCCTCAGTTTTGGAACGAGGAAGGCAACGTTGAGGATGTGTACCTGATGCGGCAGGATGTGATCGGCAAAGCGGCCGGGGAAGACCATGATCGAGTCGTACGCGATCGAACCACAGATCAATATGCTCACGGCGGTGCTTGCTTTTGAGAAGTAAGAAAGCGTCTAGATGAAAAACGGATAGACGAGAAATCCGGCGGCCTGCACTCCGCGGGCCTCGAAGAACAAACGGATCGTGTAGTCGCTGCCGCTTCCCAGGCCGTCTTCAATGCGCGACGACGGCTCACCGGCAGCGGCAAGATAATCGGCCGGCGTAAACACCTTGCGCGCGATCGGCCGGTTAAGCGAGTCGGTCAGCGTGACCTCGACCGCGGGCAGCGCCTGCCTGAATCCTGCCCGGTTTCGTACGACCGCGGTGAGCTCAAGCACGTCGGTGCCGGGGATCGTCTGCAGCTCGCTGCCGATGACCGCCAACTGATCGACCTGAGTGGGCCAACCCACGGCGCATCCGAACACCGCACACAGTTGCACCAGTGCGTCGCGCGCCTGCGGAACCCGTGCGAGCAGCTCGGAGCGAAAAATAATGGCGAGCTGCACCGCGATCAAAGCGGCCAGCAGCACCGAGCCGCCGCCGAAGATGATCGAAAAGCCGCGCCGCACACGCGAGCGGTCAGAGCGAATGAACTCCGGCTCCTCTTCAGCGGCGGGTGCGCGGGTGGACAGCGAGGGGCGCGCCTCGGTTTCTGCCGGCAATGCCGCCAGCTCGATCACTTCGATGCCATCGACAATGGATGAGGCGTCGACCCGTTCACGCCCGCCCGGCGCAATCAGTGTCGGAACGCCGAGGACCGCTTCGGCCTCTTCCTGCACTGCGCGCTCTCGTTTCGATCGCGAATGGCGCTTCTCATCGTCGCCTGCACGCTCCTTCCGGTCGGATATCGCTGCCGGCAAAGGCGCCGAGCGGCGTAATGACACGTTGGCGAGCGTTGCCGGTGCCGTTGGCGCGATGCGCAGCGTCGTGGCGGGACCTAGCGCCTGTTTGCTGGGGCCGGTGTTGGCGTGCGCCGGACGCGTGCGCGGCCCGCGGCGCGAGGGTGCGGTCGGTTGGGTTCGCGACGCACGCGAGCTCGCTGCCGGCGGAGGCAGCGGTTTAGTGAGCGCAGTGATCGTTCGGGTCTGCGCCAGTGCCGCATCGTCGACGTAAGTCAAGCTGCCGATCGCATCGAATACGGCGCGGCATTGTCCGCAACGAACCAAACCTCCGCGCAGTTTCAGCTGGTCTGCAACGACCCGAAACAACGCGCTGCATTGAGGGCACTTGGTTGCGAGCGCCATGGCTAGTGCGCCATCAATGCACGAGTTCCGGCCAAGCAAACCCAGCCGTCCTCGCTGCGCCATGGAGCCAGCGGCAGCGACGCAGGCGCGCGCGTAAACGCCGCGATGACGTCGTCGGTTTGCCGTTCGAGAATTCCGGACAGCACCAGAAAACCGCCCGGAGCGACGCGGGCCACCAGTGCCGGGGCCAGCAATTTCAGCGGATTCGAAAGGATGTTGGCAAGCACGACGCCGAAGGTGGTTGCACTCTGACTGAGTCCGTGCGAGTCAGTGTAGCTGGCGTCGACACCGTTCAATCGCGAGTTCGAGCGCGCGGCCTCGAGCGCCTGCGGATCGATATCGACGCCGACGACAGTGCCGGCGCCGAGCTTGGCGGCGGTGATCGCAAGGATGCCCGAGCCGCAGCCGTAGTCAAGAACGCTGGCCCCGGGCGGCAATGTCTGCTCCAACCAGGCAAGGCACAGACGCGTTGTCGGATGCGTGCCGGTACCGAATGCAATGCCGGGGTCGAGCCGCACGACCACCGCGTGTTCGTCCGGCGGCTGATGCCAGCTGGGAACGATCCACAACCGCTCGCTGATGCGCGTCGGACCAAATTGCGACTGCGTCTCACGCACCCAGTCATTCTCTCTAACGGGCACGCGCTCTTCGACCGCAGGCGTGATCTGCATCGTGGCACAAGCGGTTTCTATCGTCGCATCGGCGGTCATTTCTTCCACCAATACGCGGAGCCGGCTTCGTGCCCACGCGTGGCGTTCGGGCGCAAAACCCGGTTCGCCGTACAGCGGTTCTTCAGCGCCGGTACCGGCGTTGGCGTCTTCGATCGACACCGAGAGCGCACCATGCTCAAGCAATGCGTCGGCCAGGGCCTCGGCCGAACGGTCATCGGCAGCCAGCGTGATTTCAACCAGCACGATCGTCCGCTAGGCCAGGTGACGCGCTGCCAGCCTCTTTTCCAGATAATGAATGCTGGTGCCGCCGAGCACGAACTTTTCGTCGATCAGCAGCTCGCGATGCAGCGGTATGTTGGTCTTGATGCCTTCCACGACCATCTCGGACATCGCAATACGCATCCGCGCCAGCGCCTGGTTGCGCGTATCGCCGTAGCAGATCACTTTGCCGATCATCGAGTCGTAGTTCGGCGGAACGAAGTAGCCGGTGTAGGCGTGAGAGTCGACGCGCACGCCAGGGCCGCCCGGCGGATGCCACGCCGTGATGCGTCCCGGCGACGGCGTGAATCGCTCGGGATCCTCGGCATTGATGCGGCATTCGATGGCGTGCCCCTTTTGCACGATATCGCGCTGGCGCCGGCGCAACTTTTCGCCGGCAGCGACTCGAATCTGTTCCTGCACGATGTCGATGCCGGTGACCATCTCGGTGACCGGATGCTCGACCTGCACGCGCGTGTTCATTTCGATGAAGAAGAACTCGCCGCCCTCGAACAGAAACTCGAACGTACCGGCGCCTCGGTAATTGAGCTTCTTGCACGCCTCCACCACCTTGTCCCCCATCTTGTCGATGACGCGGCGATTGATTCCAGGCGCAGGCGCCTCCTCGATCACTTTTTGATGACGCCGCTGCATCGAACAATCGCGCTCGCCTAGCCACACCGCATTGCGATGCTGATCGGCCAGCACCTGGAACTCGATATGGCGGGGGTCTTCCAGGAATTTTTCCATGTAGACGGCGGGGTTGCCGAACGCAGAATTCGCTTCCTGGCGCGTCAGATTGACCGCGTTCAGCAGCGCGGCTTCGGTGTGCACGACCCGCATGCCGCGCCCGCCACCGCCTCCAGCGGCCTTGATGATGACGGGGTAGCCGAGCGCGCGCGCGATCTTGACGATCTCGCGCGGCTCTTCGCGCAGCACGCCGTTCGACCCGGGCACGGTCGGTACTCCGGCCGCGACCATCGCCTGCTTCGCCGCCACCTTGTCGCCCATTGCGCGAATCGAGTCGGGTCGCGGACCGATAAAGCAGAAGCCGCTTTTTTCGACCCGCTCCGCAAAGTCTGCGTTTTCCGAGAGGAATCCGTAGCCGGGATGAATCGCCTCCGCATCGGTGACTTCGGCGGCGCTGATTATGGCCGGAATGTTCAGATAGCTGTCTTTGGACGGCGCGGGCCCGATGCAGACCGATTCATCGGCGAGCTTTACGTACTTTGCATCCGTATCGGCTTCCGAATGGACGACCACCGTGCTGATGCCCATCTCACGGCAAGCGCGCTGCACCCGCAGTGCGATCTCACCGCGATTGGCGATCAGAATCTTTTTGAACATGGTCGAAGTGAAGCCCGCGGCGCAGCGCCACGGAATGTGAGTCGGAGGTCTTATTCAATGATGAACAGCGGCTGGCCGTATTCCACCGGCTGCCCGTTCTCGACGAGGATTTCCTTGACCTTGCCGCCGACCTCCGCCTCGATTTCGTTCAGCAACTTCATCGCTTCGATGATGCACAGCGTATCGCCCGGCTTTACTACCTGGCCGAGCTCGATGAATGACGCAGCCCCTGGGCTGGGGGAGCGATAGAACGTGCCCACCATGGGTGACTTGACGGCGTGCCCCTCGGCCTCCGGCGGCAGCGCGGGAACTGCCGCCGTTAGTCCATTCGGAGGCACTGACGTGGCTGCCGGAATCGCCACCGTCGTACCCGCAGCAGGCGCCGTCGGCGCGGGACTGAACTTCGCAATGCGTACGCGATCTTCGCCCTCGGTGACCTCGAGCTCCGCTATGCCGGAATCCGCGACCAGATCGATCAACGTTTTTAACTTGCGTAGATCCATCAGATCGCCGGCTCAGGACGTGGGCGCTGCTGTGCCGAGCGCAAAATCGAGCGCGTATCGATATCCCGCTGCACCGAGCCCGACGATCGTTCCCACCGCCAGCTCGCTGAGATAGGACCGATGCCGAAACTTTTCGCGCCGGTGCAGGTTGGACAAGTGCACCTCGACGAAGCGCACAGACACAGCAGCCAGTGCGTCTCGCAGAGCAATGCTCGTGTGCGTTAACGCGCCGGCGTTGATGATGATGAAATCGGTGCCATCGGTACGCGCCAGATGGACGCGGTCGATCAGCGCGCCTTCATGATTCGTTTGAAAGAACACGACCTGCGCATTTTTCCGCTGCGCGATCGGGGCAAGCTCGTTTTCGATGTCGGTCAACGTCTGGCTACCGTAGATAGCCGGCT
>JACCSD010000332.1 GCA_013813185.1 Burkholderiaceae bacterium | reverse complement strand
CCCTTTCTGGTGGCCGCATGCTTTGCGCTACCGCTGACAGCGCTGGCGCAGGACAAGATGAGCGCGCAGCAAAGCAAGATGGCGACGTGCAACAAGGAAGCCGCCGGCAAGAACCTGAAGGGAGACGAGCGCAAGGCGTTCATGTCCGCATGCTTGTCCGCCAAGAAGCCTTCGCAGCAAGACAAGATGACAACGTGCAACAAGGAGGCAGGCGACAAGAAGCTGCAAGGCGACGCGCGTAAGAAGTTCATGTCGGATTGCCTGTCTGCGTGAGTCCGTCGTGGCTGAACTAGGGGCGCTGCGGCGCCCCTTTTGCTGCGCGAGCGCCGGGAGCGCATGCAACAATCGCTCCGTCGCTATCTATTGAACACTTGAGGCATGCGCATCGTTCTCGTCACCGGGCTATCGGGCTCCGGCAAGTCGGTGGCGATTCGCGTCCTCGAAGACGCCGGTTATTACTGCGTTGACAATCTTCCCCCGCAATTCCTGCTTGACCTCGTTTTGTATCTGGACCGCACCGGGCATCGCGACGTCGCCGTATCGGTGGATGCGCGCAGCGAAGCGACGCTCGCCGATGTGCCGATGATGATTTCGACACTGCGCGCGTCCGGCCACGACGTTCGTGTTTTGTTTCTGACGGCGTCGGATGCTGCGCTGGTGCAGCGATTTTCGGAAACGCGCCGGCGTCATCCGATGGCGTTGCGTGAGGTCGAACGTGGCGGCGCCAGCACGGTGACCGAGGCGATTTCACTAGAGCGCGCATTGCTCGAGCCGTTGGCCGAAATCGGGCATTCGATCGACACCAGCGCATTGCATCCAAATCTGCTGCGCCACTGGGTGCGCCAGTTCGTCGACTCCCCGCGCGCCAATCTGACGCTCTCGTTCGAGTCGTTCGCCTTCAAGGACGGCATCCCGGTCGCCGCCGATCTCGTTTTCGACGTTCGCAATCTGCCCAACCCGCACTACGACCTGCAACTGCGTCCGCTGACGGGCCGCGACGAAGCAGTCGCCGCCTTCCTGCTGGCCGCCCCCCAGGTGCAGGAAATGATCAACGACATTGCGGCGTTCATTGAAAAGTGGCTGCCTAGTTACGTCGCAGAAAACCGTCATTACGTCACGGTGGCAATCGGCTGCACCGGCGGCCGGCATCGATCGGTGTACGTGGTTGAAGAGCTTGCTCGCCGCTTCATGCGCCGGGAATCGGTCTTGATTCGACATCGCGGCGTCGAACCGATCAAGCTCGAGGATGACTAAGAACACATGTCGTCCGAGGTCCCAACGCGTGTTGCGCTGTTTCCGCTGTCGGTCGTGCTGTTCCCCCGTGGAGTTCTGCCACTGCGCGTATTCGAAGCGCGTTACATGGACATGGTGCGCGATTGCATGCGCGACGAAACATCGTTCGGCGTCTGCCTCGTCGCCTCCGGCAAGGGCGCGAGTGGCAATGGTTCACCGAGCACAACCGATGTCGGTTGCCTAGCGCGCATCACCGCGTGGGATATGCAACAACTGGGGTTGCTGCAGATTCGCACGGTGGGCGCCGATCGTTTTCGTCTGCTCGCCAGCGAATCGCAGCCGAACGGCCTGTGGGTGGGCGAAGTCGACCTGATCGAAGCCGACGAGGATCAGCCCATTCCAGACGAGCATCGGCCATGCGTCGACCTGCTGACGCGCATCATCGAAGACATGAGTGCGCAGTTGGCAGAAAAGCGCCGCACCGGCGAAGCGGCCGACGACAGCCCCGTCCTCGCGCAACTTCCGTTCGAGGAGCCGTACGAGATGGACTCGGCGGCGTGGGTGTCCAACCGGCTGTGCGAGGTACTGCCGGTACCGATGAAGGCCAAGCAGAAGCTGATGGAACTGACCGACGCCGGTACTCGCCTCGAAATCGTTCACACCTATCTGAAACAGCACTCGGTGTTGAAGTAGCCGCTAGTTCAAGACCGGTAGCGACAGGTGCAGCAGCAGCCGGCGTATCGGCGCCGGCAGCGGCGCTGTTTCCAGTTCTTCCTCGGCAACCCGGCGCAGAGATGAATACGCGATTCCGGTGGCACCGACCACGCGCGCGCAACGCGGGCGCATCACATAGGTGTAGTGGGTGAACTTGTGCCGAATTTCGCCGAGCGCTTCCGCCAGTGCGATGTGCAAACCGTAACGAGCGTTGACCGCGGCGACGATTGCATCGTCGGTAGCGCCGGCTTCGAATTCCGGCAAGCTCAATAACCCGCCCCAGATTCCCGCCGGAGGGCGCAGCTCCAATAGCACTGCGCCGCTCGCATCCTGCATTGCCAGCACCGTCGCAGACCGCACGGGCCGCTCTCTCGCCGGCCGCGGAGCAGGCAACTTATCGATCGTTTGCTCGCGGCGGGCAACACACGTGTCGTTGACCGGGCACGCCAGGCAAATCGGGCGGGTGCGCGCGCACACGGTCGCGCCCAGATCCATCAGTCCCTGTGTGTATGCCTCGATTTCTTCCGCTGGTAACAAGCTTTCCGCACGCGTCCATAACACGCGCTCGACCTTCGAATGGCCTGAGTAACCTTCGATGGCGAAGTGACGTACCAATACCCGCCTAACGTTGCCGTCGAGGATCGCGGCACGCTCGCCGAAAGCAAGCGCGGCAATCGCGGCGGCGGTCGAGCGGCCGATGCCCGGAAGCTGCGCGAGTTGCTCGACCCTGCGCGGAAACTCTCCGCCATAGGCACCGACGATCTGTTGCGCACAGCGGTGCAAATTGCGTGCACGCGAGTAATAACCGAGCCCGGCCCAGCATGCCATTACCGCCTCATTTGGCGCCGACGCCAGCGCATGCAGATCGGCAAATCGACAAATGAAACGCTCGTAGTACGGAATGACCGTGGCCACCTGCGTCTGCTGCAACATGATTTCAGACAGCCAGATGCGATACGGATCACGCGTGCGCTGCCACGGCAGATCGTGGCGGCCATGAACGGTCTGCCACGCAATGATGCGACCCGCGAAATCCGTCACCGTGTTTTCGTTCGAAGGAAAGGGGAGCTCGCGAAGCGTAGCGAGCGGCCAAGGCTACGCGGACCCGCGCAGCAACTTGCGGAGCTTACCTAGGCAGCCAGTGCTTCTTCGTCGACTACTTCCTCGACTTGCGCGCGCTCGCCGACGTCGAGGATTCGATCGGTGAGCCGTTTCAGGGTGCCGAGCTTGCTCTGCGCGTCTTCCAGTGCGTCTTCGAGCTCGGCAATGCGCTCGTCGAGCGACCCTTGCGCGTCTCGAATCTTGGAGACCGATTCGGCGCGTTTCCTAAGCTGACTCCGCTGCTCGCGCACCTGCGTTTCGATCGGGGGCAGCAGCGACTTGATCCATGCCTCAGTGTCGCGCTCGGCGGTGGAAAAAATCTCACGCGACTTTGAAACCACGGTGTCGAAAAAGCGTTCCATTAAGCGCCACTTTTCGGTCGTCAACACGGCCAGCGGACCGAACTGTGACTTGTAAGCGTGCTCTGCGCGCTCAAGATCGGCAATGTAGGTGTCGAGCGAGAACGGCATCGGCGGCGACAGCGCCCACCCGAGATCTTCGGCAAAGCGGCGCTGCACGCCGAGAACCATCTGTTCGATTTCGAGTATCTGGGTGTTTGCGTTCCGGAACATGGCGCGCAAGGACGCGAAGTAATCCTTGACCGCTACCGACAACTGCGGCGACAGCTTGCTCTTTTTCATGCGGTCGCGCGTCGCGACCACCTGATCGCGCAGCGCGGCAACGCGGATGCCGGCAAACAGCTTCTCCGACAGCTTCGAGTGCACCAGCCGCGCCGCAACGATCCGGCGCACGACCTCTTCGAATTCGTGCTGTTCGGCCACCGCACGCTGCGTCATGCGCTCGATCGAGCTTTGATTCTTGCCCTGCAGCGAACGTAACTCATACAACTGTTCGATGACGTTGCGTTCGCGTGCGTTGAGCGCCTGCCGCAACTCGGCTGCGACACGCTCAACCGCCGACACGGTCTGGTCGCGCACAATCTTCTGCTTGGCCGGGACCAGCAACTCGATCAAGGCTTCTTCCAACAATGGCAGCCGGCTCGCCTGCAACAACTTTTCGTCGCGCTGGACTTTCGCGACCAGACCTTTCTGCGCCGACACCGGAAACACGCGCATCGGATCGAGCTCGAGTGTCGCGGCCACCGCAGATACCTGGCGCCGAACCTCCATCTCCATCTCGCCGGGTGTTTTGAGCGCGTCCCACAGGCCGTCGATCTTGTTCAGTACGGCGATGTGATTGCGGTGCCCCGCGTCGCCGACGACGTGCCGCCAGACATCGAGATCGCTCTTCGTGACACCGGTATCGGCCGCCAGCACGAACAGCACCGCATGCGCGTTCGGCACCAGCGACAGCGTCAGCTCAGGCTCGGTACCGATCGCGTTCAGACCCGGCGTGTCGAGAATGACCAGGCCGTGCTTCAACAGCGGATGCGGAAAGTTGATGACTGCGTGGCGCCACTTTGAAATCTGGATCTGCCCATTCTTGTCGACCGTGACCGATTGATCGGGATCGTCGGCATCGTAGAGCCCGTAGCTTTTCGCTTCGGCGACCGGAACGCGGGTCGTCTCGGCGACGATCTTGAAGGCTTCTAGCATGCCGTCGGCCGATGTCGTGTCGAGCGGAAACACCTGCCATTCGGCGCCGAGCCGCTTGAAGTCCGACGTCGACCCGTGGCGCCCGCGTGTTTCGATCGGCAGCGCGCGAATGCACGGCGGCAGCGTGTCGTCGTACAGCAGCTCGGTCGGGCACATAGTGGTGCGGCCGGCCGACGACGGCAGGATGCGCTTGCCATAGTCGGCGAAGAAAATCGCGTTGATCAGCTCGGATTTGCCGCGCGAAAACTCGGCGACAAATGCGATCACGAGCTTGTCTTGCGCCAAGCGTTCAAGTGCGACATCGATACGGCGTGCCGATTCGGCTTCGAGCGTCTGGGTTTGCTCTAGCCACTGGCGCAACTGCATGATCGCCGCCGCCAGCGAATCACGCCAATTTCCGTAACGTTCAAAGCTGGAAGCTAGTGGGGCCATGGTGTCACTGCGCGCTCATTTTTTACAGACGCGCCGAGACCGAATCTATAGCATGCACTCACCCTCTCGCACAGTCACCCAAACGGACAAGCTGCGCCCGGTTGCAGTGTGAGTTCGGGCGATAGTCCGTTCCTACCGCTTCTGGCAGACGCGACAGTAGAACGTGGCGCGTTGTCCCTGCACCACTCGGACAATCGGCGTCGCGCACACGCGGCATGGTTCGCCGGCGCGGTCGTAAACGCGCGCATCAAGCATGAAGTAGCCATCGGCACCATCGGCGCCGACGAAGTCGCGCAAGGTGCTGCCGCCGACCGCGATTGCTTCGGTCAACACCTCGCGTACCGCAGTTGCTAACGCTTCGTATCGCACGAGCCCGATCCGGCGGGCCGACCGCTTCGGACTGATCCGCGCGCGAAACAGACTTTCAGAAGCGTAAATATTTCCGACGCCGACCACGACGTCGCCGCCGAGTAACACTTGCTTGATCGAGGCGCCCCGCGTCCGCGTATGCCGATACAGCCAAGCGCCGCCAAAGCGCGCATCGAACGGCTCGATGCCGAGGCCCGCCAGCAGCGGGTGCTGCGTCACGTCGCCCTTGCGTGCGTCGTGCCACAGCAGCGCGCCAAAGCGTCGCGGATCGGTCAGCCGCACGCACGCCGCGATGAACAAGATATCCACATGATCGTGGGTGCCTGGCGGCGGGACGGCGCGGCGCCGCGGCCACACGCGCCACGCACCCGACATGCCGAGGTGCGAAATCAGCGTGCCGTGCACGAATTCCCACAACAGATATTTACCGCGCCGACGCAATCGCTCCACCGTCCGGCCCGCTAGCAGCGCCGACAAACGCGGCGGCACCGGCCAGCGCAAACGCCGATCGCGCACGATCACCGATTCGACCGTCTTCTGCTCGACATAGGGTGCCAGCGCGCGCCGCGTCACTTCAACTTCGGGCAGTTCCGGCACTTTTATCGCTCTAATAGCGTCAGAGTCATTCTGTTAATGTGCCACGCATCGCGTTCCAGTGCGCCCGCAAGGCTCGGCGCATGCACACGCCAGGATCCGCTCATGACCCGTCCGCTGTTTCTCGCACTGACCTCGTTTGTGTTGCTCGGCTGCGCCAGTGCACCGCCGCCAGCCATGCTCGATGCGAATACGGCGGTCGCCTCGTCAGCGACGGTTGCCGATGGTCGTGAAGCAGCGGCCAAAGCTGCGGACTCGACTCCGGCCCCGGCCGCTGCGGAAACCGCTGGCGAACGCGGCGAACGTATTCCGAACGTGCAGTTGTCAAGCGGGCTGATGTTTCAGCTGATGGCGGCCGAGGTCGCCGTGCAGCGTGGCGAGTTTGGTTCGGCGTTCGCCGTTTACATGAAGTTGGCGCGCGAGACGCGGGATCCGCGCTTGGCGCGGCGCGCTGCAGAACTTGCCTTGCAAGGGCGCGCTGCCCCGCAGGGCCTGGAAGCCGCGCAGCTGTGGTACGAGCTTGCGCCCAACTCTACCGAGGCGTCCCAAACGCTGGCCATGTTGTACGCCGGCAGCAGCCGGTTCGACGATGCTCACGCGCTGTTCGCCGCTCAGTTAAAAACGGCCGCGAATCCTGCAGAAGAGCTGGCGCGGATGCAGCGCGCGCTCGCACGCTCGCAGGACCGAGCCGGCGCCTTCACGTTGATCGAGCGCCTCGCGCAGCCGTACCCGCAATCAGCCGACGTCAAGCTGGTGCTGGCGAATGCGGCACAAGCGGCCGGGCTGAGCGCGCGCGCGACGCAGGAAGCGCGCGCGGCCTATGCACTCGCTCCGGACTCGCAGCGCGCCGCTTTGATCACTGCTCAGTATCTGCAAGCGAACGATCGGCCGGCGGCGCTCGCTCTGCTGCAGGACTTTGTGGCGCGCCATCCCACGGTGGCCGATACCCGGCTTGCCTACGCGCGACTGTTGATCGCAGAGAACAAGTTTGACGCCGCGCGTTCCGAGTTTCAATCGCTGATGCAGGCCGATTCGAAAAATCCCGACCTCGTATATTCGATGGCGCTGCTCTCGATGCAGGGCAAATTGCCGGCCGATGCGCGCACCTATCTGCAACGTTACCTGGAGCTGATCGCGCAAGGCGATGGCACGCGTGCCGGGGCGCGGCCGGCCGAGCCGGCTTATTTGTATCTCGCGCAAATCGCCGAAGACGACAAGCAGTTTCCGACTGCGCTGGAGTGGCTGCGCAAGATCGACGCCGGCGAAGAGTTCCTGACAGCGCGCGTGCGCGAAGCGTTCGTGCTGTCGAAAATGCAACGGCTCGACGAGGCGCGCAAGCTGCTGCGCACCGTCAGCGTTCAATCAGCCGACGAGCGAACGCAACTGGTACTGGCGGAAGCGCAGTTGCTGCGCGACGCGAAGCGGCACGATGAATCGTACAAGTTGCTCTCGCAGGCGCTCGCGGCCGCGCCCGATAGCGTGCCGCTGCTGTACGACACCGCCATGGCAGCCGAGCGCCTTAACCAGGTCGCCGTTATGGAAAAACAGCTGCGCCGCATCATCGAACTGAAGCCCGATTACGCGCACGCCTACAACGCACTTGGCTACAGCCTGGCCGATCGCAATCAGCGGCTGCCCGAAGCGTTGCAGCTGATCGAGAAAGCGCGCGAACTGGCGCCCGATGACGCATTTATCCTGGATTCGCTCGGTTGGGTTCATTTTCGTCTGGGCGATCTGAAACTGGCGCGCGAACATTTGCAGCGCGCGTACGACGCACGTCCTGATGCGGAAGTCGCGGTGCATTTGGCCGAGGTGCTTTGGATCAGCGGCGAACAGGACGGAGCGCGCAAGCTGCTGCGCGAAGTTCGCGCGAAAGAGCCGAGCAACACCTTGCTGAAGTCGACTGTGACACGGCTGAAGATCGGTCTGTAAGCCATGCTCTGCATTCGCGGCGCATGCTCACGTGCGCTCGCTGTATCGCTCGCTGTATCGCTCGCTCCATTGCTCACCTCACTGGCGCTGCTAACGGCGTGCGCCACGCTCCCGCGGGCGCCCGCCGATCGTGCGTACACCGGACGCTTCGCCGTCACCACCGCCTCCGCAGAGCAGCGCGAAAGCGTTTCCGGCCGCTTCGGTCTCGAGATCCGCGGTCTGCAGCAGATTCTGGAACTGTCATCCCCGCTGGGCACTACGGTTGCCAGGATCGAGATCGAGCCGGGCGCTGCGCGCGCCACCGGCGCGCGAATGCAGGAAGTGCGCGGAGCCGATGCCGATGCGTTGACCGAGCAGTTGCTCGGTTGGCCGCTGCCGGTTTCGGGACTGGCCGATTGGATCGAAGGCCGGCCGGCGCCAAGCCGCGTTGCGCGCGTCGAGCGGGAAAGCGGACGCATCGTGCTGCTGGAGCAGGATGGCTGGACGATTCGCCTGCCAGAGTACTTTGAAGTCGTTGGAGCCACCGATCGTCCGCGGCGCCTGGTACTCGAACGCCCGGCGTCCGGGAACGCGCCTTCAGTAGTCTTGCGTCTGATAGTCGATGAGCCAAGCAGTGAGTTCAACAACCAGGAGATCAACGATGAAGTCCCGTCGTGAAATTTTGCGCGGCTCCGCTGCGCTGGCTTTCACCCATGCATTGCCGCTCGGCCTGATCGGAACCGCCCGCGCGCAAGCGCAGGACGAAATCGCGCGGCCGCTCGATGTGCCGTACGTACCCACTCCGGTACCGGTGGTCGATGCGATGCTCGACATGGCGCAAGTCGGCAAGGCGGACATCGTGTATGACCTCGGCTGCGGCGACGGCCGGATCGTCGTGCGCGCGGCGACACGCTTCGGTTGTCAAGGCGTTGGGGTCGATCTGAATCCCGAGCGCGTCAAGGAAGCGAAAGCCAATGCCGCCCGGGCGCGAGTGTCCGAGCTCACACGCTTTGAAGTCGGCGATGTGTTCGAGTTCGATTTCAGCGCTGCCAGCGTCGTCACCATGTACTTGCTGCCGAGCGTTAACTTGAAATTGCGGCCGCGCTTGCTGAAGGAACTAAAGCCGGGAACGAGACTGGTCTCGCACGACTTCCACATGGGCGACTGGGCCGCGGAAAGAACGCGCGAAGTCGGGCGCAGCCGAATTTATCTGTGGACGATTCCGCCGCGAACGTAGGCCCTGCAATGCAGCCTCCTAGAACGCAGCCACCTAGAATGCAGCGATGCAATTGCTGCTGGCGCTGCCCGCTCCTGCCAAGCTAAACCTGTTTCTGCATGTGACAGGCCGCCGCGCGGACGGCTACCACGAGCTGCAAACTGCCTACGCTCTGGTCGACCTGGCCGACTGGCTCGACTTCGAGCGCCGAAACGACGACCTTATCGTGCGCGAAGGTGACTTGACCGGCCCCGCCGAAGATGATCTCGTGGTGCGCGCTGCGCATGCGCTGCAGAAAGCATCGGGTACGGCGTTCGGCGCAACGATCAGCGTTACCAAACGAATTCCCGTCGGCAGCGGGATGGGCGGTGGCTCGTCCGATGCGGCGACCGCGCTGATCGCGCTCAATCGGCTATGGGATCTGAATCTTCCGCGTGGCGATTTGAGCGCCATCGGACTGCCCCTGGGCGCCGACGTCCCATTTTTCCTGCATGGCGGAGATGCTTTTGCCGAAGGGATCGGCGAACGTCTGAGGTCGATCGAGCTGCCTGCCACCTGGTTCGCGATCGTGTGGCCGCAGGTGCAGGTTTCCACGCGCGAGATCTTCGGTGACGCAGGTTTGACACGAAATTCCAAAGCCACGAAAATAGCCAACTTTTCCGCGGTGGCAGCTGCGTTGGCAAATGAGGCCACCGGCAATCTCGACCTTCCGTCGTCACTGGTCAACGATCTCGAACCCGTCGCACGGCGCCGTTACCCCACCATCGATGAAGCGATCAAGCGCCTCGGGCGCTTTGGCGCAGCGCGGATGACGGGTTCGGGGTCGGCGGTGTTTGTGGCGACGCAATCAAAGGCGCAGGCCGAAATGGCGGTTGCCGATGTGCCGCCGGGCTGGAGCGCCTGGGTAGTGCAGAAGTTAAGCGAGCATCCGCTTGCGGTGTGGTAAGAGTCAGTTAAGCAGCAGTCTAGTTTTGGGGAGTCGCCAAGCTGGTTAAGGCACCGGATTTTGATTCCGGCACTCGAAGGTTCGAATCCTTCCTCCCCAGCCAATTCGGTGAGCCAGCGAAGGTGAGCCGTTCAGGGTGAGTCACTAAGGGCCGCAAATGCAGATGCAGATGGTTCCCGACAACCTGATGGTCTTCACGGGCAACGCGAATCCGCGCCTGGCGAGCGCGGTTGCTCAACACTTGAACATTCGTCTGGGCAAAGCGCAGGTATCGCGTTTTTCCGACGGCGAAGTGATGGTCGAGCTGTTCGAGAACGTGCGCGGCAAAGACGTTTTCGTACTGCAGTCCACATGTGTGCCCACCAACGACAATCTGATGGAGTTGCTGATCATGGCCGATGCGCTGAAGCGCGCGTCGGCCGGGCGCATCACCGCGGCGATTCCGTACTTCGGCTATGCCCGGCAGGACCGGCGGCCGCGCAGCGCCCGGGTCGCCATCAGCGCCAAGGTGATTGCCAACATGTTGCAGGTCGTCGGCATCAATCGCGTACTGGTCATGGATCTGCACGCCGATCAGATTCAGGGATTTTTCGATATTCCCGTCGACAACATTTACGCAGCGCCGATCTTGTTGGGCGACTTATGGAAGCACAATTTCGACAAGCTTGTCGTCGTGTCGCCTGACATCGGCGGCGTGGTACGCGCGCGCGCGATCGCCAAGACGGCGGAAGCCGACCTGGCGATCATCGACAAGCGGCGCCCGCGGGCCAACGTCGCGGAAGTGATGAATATCATCGGCGAGGTCGAAGGACGGAATTGCGTCATCATGGACGACATGGTCGACACCGCCAATACGCTGTGCCAGGCGGCTCAAGCGTTGCGTGAGGCCGGCGCCCTGCATGTGATGGCGTACGCGACGCATCCGGTACTGTCGGGCAAGGCGGTCGAGCGCATCTCGAGTTCCGTGCTCGATGAGCTGGTCGTCACCGACACTATTCCGCTGAGCGAAGCCGCGGCAGCGTGCAAGAAGATCCGGCAGTTGTCGTGCGCGGAACTGTTGGGTGAAACGATTTCGCGGATTGCGCGCGAAGACTCGGTAAGCAGCTTGTTTGTCGAGTAACTGCAGTGGTGACTGGTCGCGGTCTACTGCATAACTGGGAGTCAAGATGAAAGTAGTAGCAAATAAACGAGATACGCAGGGAACGGGTGCGAGCCGCCGTCTGCGTCACGCGGGCAAAGTGCCGGGCGTGTTGTACGGCGGCAAGGGCGATGCTCAAGCCATCGAAGTGGAGCACAACCCTTTGTTCCACGCGCTGCGTAAGGAAAAGTTTCACGCATCGATTCTCGATATGGAGCTCGATGGCGCCGGCGAACGCGTGTTGCTGCGCGCGGTCCAGATGCATCCTTGGAGAGCACAGGTACTGCACGTCGACTTTCAGCGCGTCGCGGAAGACCAGAAGTTGCACATGCGCGTTCCGTTGCACTTTTCCGGGCAGGAAAGCTCACCTGCGGCGAAGACCGAGGGCGTGTTGATCAGCCACGTCATGTCCGAGGTGGCGATCGCATGCTTGCCGAAGAATCTTCCGGAGTACATCGCGGTCGATTTGTCGGAGCTAAGCGTGACCGATACGGTGCGGGTGCGCGACTTGAAAATGCCGGACGGCGTAGCGCCGCTGCTGAAGGGCAAGGAAAATCCGGTCGTCGTTGCGGTGACCGTACGTGGCGAAGAAGTGGTGGAGGAAGCAGTGGCGGCAACGCCGGCGGCTGCGGTTGACGTTCCGGCCACTGCACAAAAAGCGCCAACCGCTGAGGAAGCTGCGGCCGCAGGCAAAGCGGACAAGGGCGGTAAAGGCGGCAAGGGCGACAAGGGAGACAAAGACAAGAAAAAGTAGGAACAGCTCAACGAAGAACAAAATCGCGCTGGCACAATCCCGCCCGCTACCGATCGTCGGTAGCGGGCTTTTTTTTGGATGGAACCTGGCAACAACATTCGCCTGATCGTCGGTCTCGGCAACACCGGAGCCGAGTACGAAGACACTCGGCATAACGCTGGCTTCTGGTATGCCGACGCCGTCGCGCGCCAACTCCGCGCGCGCTTTTCAAGCGAGCGCAAGTTTCACGGCCAGGTTGCGCGCGCGCGCGTGGCCGGCAGCGAGCTGTGGCTGCTAAAGCCGAACACGTACGTCAATCGATCCGGGCAGGCGATCGTTGCGCTCGCGCTCTACTACAAGATTTCGCCGATGCAGATCCTGGTGGCGCACGACGAACTCGACCTGCAGCCGGGCGCGATCAAACTAAAGCTCGGCGGCGGCACGGCCGGTCACAACGGGCTGAAAGACACACAGGCACGGTTATCAACCGCGGAATTCTGGCGGCTGCGGATCGGCATCGGCCATCCGCGCACGCTGCAACTCGAGCAGGACGTCGCCGATTTCGTGTTGCACCCGCCGCGCAAGGACGAGCTGCCGGCGATCGAGCAAGCAATCGAGCGCGGCGAAGCGATCGTCGATCTGCTCGCCGACGGAAAGTTCGAAGCGGCGATGCTGCGGCTGCATACGCGCTAGTTCTGAAGCTACAGTTCCAGCACCATCACCTTCTCGCCTTCCTCTTCCTCGCCGGTGTAGACGAAGCCGAAAGAGCCATAAAAACGTGCCAGCGCATCGGCCTGGCTCATGTGCGAAACCAACAACTTCTTCGCACCGGGGCGCGTGCGCACGTGGTCGATCAGCAAGTTGACCGCTGCATGACCAAGCCCTTTGCGTTGATGGGCTGTGTCAATCATCAGCCGCCAAAGAAAGAAGTCGGGTTCGTCGGGATCTTTCGCAAGCGTCGGGTCGTACAGCATCACGAATCCGGCCAGGGCATCGCCGTCATAGATCGCGCGGAACCACGCTTCATCGTAGAACGACGCTTCCGCGATCGACACCGCGTTGGGCGCGACCTGCGTCGCGCCGTCGCCTGCGTCGAGCTTGCACACTGCGCGCAGGGTCTCGCGCGTGACTTCCTTCAGGGAGACCTTCATAAGGGTTGCGATAATCGCACTTTCTCACCTGAAAAGTCACTGATGGCAGTCAAATGCGGCATCGTCGGGCTCCCGAACGTTGGAAAATCAACGCTGTTCAATGCGCTGACGAAGGCTGGCATCGCGGCCGAGAATTATCCGTTCTGCACGATCGAACCCAATGTCGGCATCGTCGAGGTGCCCGATCTTCGATTGCACGCGCTTGCAACGATTGCGAAGCCCGACAAGGTGGTCCCGGCCGCAGTTGAGTTTGTCGACATCGCCGGGCTCGTTGCGGGTGCAAGCAAGGGTGAAGGCCTAGGCAATCAGTTCCTCGCCAACATCCGCGAGTGCGACGCGATCGCGCACATCGTCCGCTGTTTCGAAGATCCCAACGTAGTGCATGTGGCAGGGCGCATCGATCCAGTTTCCGACATCGAGGTCATCAACACTGAGCTTGCGCTCGCCGACCTTGCCACCGCCGACAAGCAGCTTGCAAAGTACAGCAAGATCGCGAAGGCGACAGGTCAAAGCGTCGAGGTAAAGGAAGCGAAGCGGTTGGTCGACGCGCTCGAAAAGATTCTGCCGGCGCTCAACCAGGCACAGCCGGTACGCAGCATCGATCTGACGCCGGAGGAGCGCGCAACAATAAGACCGCTGTTCCTGCTGACTGCGAAGCCGACGATGTATGTGGCCAACGTCGAAGAACACGGCTTCGAGAACAATCCGCTGCTCGATCACGTGCTCGCGCACGCAACCAGAGAAGGCGCGCCCGTCGTGGCCGTCTGCGCAAAAGTCGAAGCGGAGATTGCCGATCTTTCCGAGGAAGACATGGCGATCTTTCTGAACGACATGGGCATGCAGGAACCGGGGTTGAACCGTGTCATTCGCGCGGGCTACACGCTGCTGGGCTTGCTCACTTACTTCACCGCGGGACCGAAAGAAGTACGCGCGTGGACGGTGACCGGAGGCTCGACCGCCCCGCAGGCTGCCGGCGTGATTCACACTGACTTCGAAAAAGGCTTCATCCGCGCCGAGACGATCCCATTTGACGACTACGTGAGATGCAAGGGCGAATCTGGCGCGAAGGACGCGGGCAAGATGCGGTTGGAAGGCAAGGAGTACGTCGTGCGCGACGGCGATGTGATGCATTTCCGATTCAACGTGTAGAAATCCCGTGAGCGCACGTATCGACGCCTTGTGGCTGTATCCGATCAAAGGATGCCGTGGGTTTCGTGTGCCAGGCGCAACGCTCGCGCAGACGGGACTCGAAGTCGACGGCATCGGCGATCGCGAATGGGTCGTGGTTGACGAAAGCGGTGAATTCCTGAGCCAACGCGAGTTGCCGAAGATGGCGCTGATCGAAACGCGCCTGACCGGCGAATCGCTGCGAGTAAGAGCGCCGGACATGCTGCAGCTCGACGTACCCTTTGCATCGGAAGGCGAGGTGCTCACGGTCAAGGTATGGAACGACGAGGTGGCAGCGGTGACTCAGGGTGAGATTGCCGACGCTTGGCTGACGCAATTTCTCGGACTCCGCTGTCGCCTGATGCGCTTCGATCCTGAGGCGAGCCGGGTTTCGAATCACAAATACACGGGTGCTGTAACGGCGCCGTATAAGTTCGCCGATGCATTCGCGCTGCTCGTATGTTCGACCGCGTCGCTGGCGGACCTAAATGATCGGCTGGCCAAGAAAGGCGTTGCGGCCGTGACGATCGAGCGTTTCCGGCCGAACATCGTGCTGGACGGGCTCGAAGCTTTCGACGAGGACTACATCGATCAAATTGTTATCAACGGCGCGATCAATGACGCGCGGCTGCACGTCGTAAAGCCCTGTGTGCGGTGTACGGTGCCAAACGTGGACCTTGCAACGGGAAAAGCGGGGTTCGAGCCGGGCGCCACGTTGGCGACCTTTCGCAACGACACTCGTGCCGGCGGTCTAACGTTCGGGGTCAATGCAATTGTCGGAGCGGGAGCCGGCACACGACTTTCGACCGGCGACGCGGTCGAGGTCAGCTTGAGGTTTTAGCCGCGGGCTGCCTTGACAGGCCGCGATACGTCCAAGCGCGCCATAACGCTTCCAAGGGGCCCTGCTTCATCCTCATAGGGCCGAGCCAGAATTGGCTCAGCGCAATCTGAAACAAGACGATTGCAAGCGCCACCATGGCCGTTTGCACGTAGTTGAGGTGCGGTCCGAGCGCCAGGCCCCAGCCCGACAGCAGTGCACCCATCGCGATCGACTGAAACAAATAGTTGGTCAGCGGCATGCGTCCCGCAGGCGCAAGCAGCGCAATCAGGCCGCGCGGCGCTTTTCGCAAGAAAACCGACGCATAAAGAAAAGTTAGGCAGACGCTCAGCAGCATCGGCACCGTGGCTGCGTGCGGCGTGGCTGCAAGCCCGTACGCCTCGACATCCGATAACAGCCAGTAGCCATACAGCAGCCCGGCGGGCAGCCCGATCAGCAAGCCAAGCGTCGAAGCACTGCGCCAGGCGCGTGCGTCGGGCTGCTGCAGCCAGCCGGCACGTTGTGCCAGCATGCCGGTCAACATCAACGCGACCGTCAGCGGAAGGCCGAAGAAGTTACCGAGGATCAGGTCGCCGAATTCGCTGACGCGAACCGGCAACTGCTCGATATAGCTGCCGCGGCTAAACACTTCGATATTTTTTTCCACTGCAGCCATTTGCTCCGGAGGCAAAGTGAGCGCAGGCCCCACCAAAGCAAATATCAGCGCCGTAAACGCCGCCATGCCAAGCCACCAATTGCGCGCTGCGCGCCCGACTCCGGCGACATCACGATCCACGTACAGCAACAGCACCAACCCGGCGACGGCATACATCTGCGTAATGTCGCCGAAATAGAAGAAAGTACCGTGCAACATGCCGAAGAGAAACAGAAAGAACATTCGCCGCCGAAAAATTCTGCGCGGCTCGGAAGTAGTGTTCTTGAGCTTTTCGTACAACAGCGAGAAGCCCACGCCGAAAAGCATCGCGAACAGCGGCATGAACTTGACGTTGACAAATGCCGCCGTTGCAAAGAACGTGATGCGGTCCAGAGTGCCGGCGTCGGGTCCCAGAGTACCGACCGGATTGGTCGCGCCGTGCAGAAAAGATTGGA
>JACCSD010000329.1 GCA_013813185.1 Burkholderiaceae bacterium | reverse complement strand
GAAGTCTCGACGATCACGAGATCGAAGCCGGCCGCCTTGCACGCAGCGATCGCATCAGGCAGCGCCTGCGAAATCTCCTTCCCTGCCTCGCGCGTGGCGAGCGAGCGCATGTAAACCTTCGGCCCATCGGCCCATGGGTTGATCGCATTCATGCGGATGCGATCGCCGAGCAGCGCGCCGCCACTCTTGCGGCGCGACGGGTCGATCGAGATCACTGCAATCTGCAGCTTGTCGCCCTGGTCGAGGCGGATGCGGCGCACCAGCTCGTCGCACAGGCTCGATTTGCCAGCGCCGCCGGTGCCGGTGATTCCGAGCGTCGGCACCTTCGCGGTGTCTGCGGCTTTATGCAGCGCGCTGCGAAACTTGGCGTCCGCAGTGTTCAGCTCCAGCGCGCTGATCGCGCGCGCGAGCGCGCGCCAGCGCTTGTTCAGATCCGTGTCTTTCAATGCATCGAGCGACGTCGGCGCGTGCGGCGATAGATCGACGTCGCACTCGACGACCATCGATCCGATCATTCCCTGCAATCCGAGCTTCTGCCCGTCCTCCGGCGAGAAGATGCGCGCAACTCCGTAGTCGTGCAGCTCCTTGATTTCCGGCGCGACGATCACGCCGCCGCCACCGCCATAGACGCGAATGTTTTCGCCGCCGCGCTCGCGCAGCAAATCGATCATGTACTTGAAGAACTCGACGTGCCCGCCCTGGTACGAGCTGATCGCGATGCCCTGCACGTCTTCCTGCAGCGCGGCGGTGACGATCTGCTCGACGGAGCGGTCGTGGCCCAGGTGAATCACCTCTGCGCCCATGCTCTGCAGAATGCGCCGCATGATGTTGATCGACGCGTCGTGCCCATCGAATAAGGCCGCTGCCGTGACGAAGCGCACCTTCTGGGTTGGCCGATAGTTGGCGAGCTTCTTGATTTCGGAAAGATCGGTCATCGTGTTCCGCCATGCAGCCTAGTCAAAAATCATAGCCCGCTTCGCCGGTGAACGCGGATTCGGGAAGAGGGCGCCGGTTAGACGCGGGCCATTGTCTAGTTCAACCCCGCCGCTGCCGCAAGACCGACGAGCCGTTGCTTCTGACCGGCATCGGTCATCGGATAAGTCTCCAGCCATTTGCCAATCGAGAAGTCGGGCGCGAGGGAGCGAATCTCGTCAACCTCCCATTTGCGCGGCTTCGCGATCACCGGCGAGCGATAAGGTGGCGGCAAGATAAATGCGCGCTTCTAGATTCGTCGCGTTGCGCGCCAGCGCCTCACGCAAGTTGATCCCGGCTTGCTCGGCGTCGCCGAGAAAGAGAAAGGCGCGGCCAAGCAGCAGATAGTACAAATAGCCGGCGTCCGGGTTGAGCCGCTGCGCGGCACGCAGCGCCGGCACCGAGTTGGCCGGTTGTCCGACGTACGTGTAGACGCCCCCCATCAGCGCATAGGCATCGGCGAACGAGCGATCCAGCGCCAACGCCCGCTTCAAATGCGCGAGCGCTTGTTCGTGCTCGCGCCGTTGCACGTTCACATAACCGAGCACCCAGTAGGCCTCGGGAAGCTCGGGGTCGATCTCGAAAGCCGCCTTGGCAAGCTCGCCCGCACGCGCGAGGGCCTGCGCGCGGTTGTCGGTCCATTGGTTGCGATAGTCGGCTGCGTGCGTAAGCGCAAGACCCGCGTACGCGCGCGCGAACGCGGGATCGATCTCGATTGCCTTGCGATACAGCTCACGCGCTTTTTCGTTATCGGCTCGTTCGCGCGTGAGAAGTGCTGCCTGAGCGCGCAAGAAGTGCTCATAAGCATCGAGGTTACGGGTGTACGGACGTGCAAGCCGGCGCTGCTCGGCCTCGGTCACCGTCACTGCAAGTGCGGTGGCAAGCCGGCCGATGATCTCTTCCTGAATCGCGAGCACGTCGCGAAACGGCCTCTCATAGCGCTCAGACAAGAGATTTCGGCCGGACTCAGTATCGGTCAGCCGCACGGTGATCTTCAGGTGGTCACCCGCTCTCTGCACGCTGCCGGAGACAAGGTAGCGGGCGGCCCACGCTCGTCGCGCGGGAATTGTCGACGCACTAATCACGTACAGCCCCGAAAGGCGCGCAAGGGCGGTGGTGAGATCGGCCACGATGCCGCGCGCGAGATAGGTCTCACCCTGGTCGCTCGCCAGTGCCTCGAAAGGCAGCACGGTAACTGTGGGCAACGCGGGCCAGCGCTCTAAGTCCGCCGCCTCCTCGGCGACCGTCGAAGGTGGCCGCTCGCTTGTTTGATAGAGGTACCCAGCCACCGCAAGTAACGCTGCGACCACGCTTGCACCCACGACTATTTGGCGGAACGCCGGCCCTCCACGCGCCGGCTCCGGTGTTACAGGCGGTGTCGGCGACTCTCCAGGCTGCAGTACCGGCGCGACCAGTCGGTAACCACGCTTGGAGATCGTCTCGATGTAAGACGGTGACCTAGCATCGTCCACCAGCGCTTTGCGCAGTTTGATGACGGCCTGAGTGAGGGTGTCATCGCCGACGATCACACCCGGCCACACCGTGGAGAGCAACTCCTCCCTGCTCACCACTTGCCCGGCGCGGCGAGCGAGCAGCAATAACACTTCCATGACTTTGGACTCGACCCGGACGAGCTCGCCCTGACAAGCAAGCTCGTTCGTGCTCGAGTCGACCAGCCAGTCACCGACTTGCAGCCTCGCGTGCGAGCTCGCGGGCGTACGTTCCCCGGCACTCATATGAATGCAACTACCTGAACGAGCAGTGAATCATTTTCATCGGAAAAGCTTAGTCGTTTCTTTGGGAGTTTTCGTGCGCCTGCGGTTACACCGTTGGGGTCGGATCGCCGACATCGTCAATCATCGGAAAGATGGAGATATGCAATGAAACACACGAAACTCGCTCTCGCATTTGCCGCTGTGCTTGCCACGCTCGCCTCTGGAACAAGCTACGCGCAACCCTCACCGCAAGCTTGGCCGGCGAAGCCGATCAAGCTGATCGCGCCGTTTCCCCCCGGCGGCGGCGCCGACACCGTCGGGCGCCCGCTCGCCAAAGTGCTCTCCGAGCGGCTCGGTCAACCGGTGATAATCGAAAACCGCGGCGGGGCGGGCGGCACGGTTGGCGGTGAGGTTGCGGCGAAATCCGCACCGGACGGCTACACGTTTCTCGTTGGCTCGCTGCATCATGTCATCGCGCATGTGCTCTATCCGAAGTTGGGGTATGACATCACCAAGGACCTCGTGCCGGTGACAACAGTGGCGTTGATGCCAAACGTCGTCGTGGTTCACCCACAAAAGGTCCCGGTCGGCACGTTCGATGAGTTCTTCCGGCGCTTGAAGGCAAATCCCGGCAAGCTCAATTACGCCTCGGGAGGCAGCGGTACAACTCAGCACGTTACGGTCGAGCTTTTCAAGCTGCAGACGAAGACGTTCGCGGTTCATGTCCCGTATCGCGGCGCGGGCCCGGCTGTGCAGGACCTGATCGCCGGCCAGGTGGATTTCATGTTCAACGTCTTGGCGCCGACCCTTCCGCACATCCGCGCCGGCAAGCTCACCGCGTTAGCCGTGACCAGCAGCAAGCGATCACCCGCCCTGCCTGAAGTTCCTACGCTCGCCGAGTTAGGAATCCAGGGTGTCGACGTTTCCACTTGGTTCGGCATCTTCGCACCGGCGGGAACGCCAAGAGAGATCGTCGAGCGCATGCAGCGCGAGATCGTCGCGGCGCTTGCCGGGGCGGAACTTCAGCAAACGTGGCAGCTGCTCGGCATGGAACCAGGCGGGATTGCTTCGAATGAGATGGCCAAGCTCGTCGCCGCCGACATCGGTCGCTGGGGAAAAGTGGTGAAAGATGCCGGAATTAAGGTCGAATGAGGGTTCCGGATTCCCCGAATCTCCGCGATCAGATGTTCTCGACCTTAACGCTCTCCGGAATTAGCGGTCGCCCAGCGCTGGTGGCCGGCCGATCAGCAGCCATCCAGGCGTCAAGACCTCCGCGCAATGGACGGGCGCGCAGATAGCCGTGCCCGTGCAGCAGTTGTACGGCTTTCGCGGCCGACGCTTCGTTCGGACACGAGCAGTAAACGATGATCTGCCGGTCGCGCGCGGCGACAAATTTGCCTGCTTCGATCTCGTCGAGATGCATGACGACCGCGCCTGGAATTCGACGCGGGTCAAGCTGCCCTGCGTTGCGGCCGCGAACGTCGATCAGGTCGATCGCTTCGCCGGCTTCCATCAGCGCGCGCAACTCCGGCACATCGATGCGCGGGATGCCGACCGCCAGCGCGATGCGCCTGCGCCACCAACGCCAGCCGATGTACAGCGCCAGCAGAGCGGCCAAAATTCCCAATGCTTCCCATCCGAAAATCTCAAGTTGTCGGAGCACTACGTCAATCTGCTCATGCAGCAGCATTCCCGCGCCAACTATCACCGCGCCGAACAGCGCCGATCCCGCCCCAGTCAACGCGAGAAAGGTGCTCCACTTCATTCCGAGCGCGCCGGCCAGCGGCGGGGCGACGAGCGTGACGCCGGGTAAAAACCGTCCGATCACGAGTGCAGACCAACCCCAGCGCCCAAACGTCCCTTCGGTGC
>JACCSD010000355.1 GCA_013813185.1 Burkholderiaceae bacterium | reverse complement strand
CTCCGGACCAGATATTTCCGAGTACAGCGTGTCTGATCCAGGCTCAGCTTGAGGCTGATCCACTGACAGCCTTTGACGTGCAGGCGGTGTGCAGCGGCTTTGTGTATGGCCTGGTCGTCGCCGACGCCATGATCCGTAGTGGCATGAATCAACGGGCGCTCGTCATCGGCGCCGAATTGTTTTCGAGAATCCTTGACTGGAACGATCGCACGACGTGCGTGCTTTTTGGTGATGGCGCCGGCGCGGCGGTTCTCGAAGCATCGGGTGAGCCGGGATTGCTCGCCTCGGAATTGAAAGCCGACGGATCGCAGTCAGGCGTGTTGTGCACCGCGGGCCGCGTGGCGCAGGGCAAGGTGGAGGGTCATCCATTTCTGACGATGGACGGTCCAGCAGTATTCAAACTCGCGGTCAATGTGCTGGGGGCATCCGCGCTGAAGGTGCTGACCGAAGCCGGTTTAAGCGCCGCGCAGCTTGACTGGCTGATTCCGCATCAGGCCAACGTGCGAATTCTGAACGCGATTGCCAAGCGGGTCGGTGTGCCAGAAGAAAAAATGGTCGCCACAGTGGATCGGCATGGCAACACGTCGGCGGCGTCGGTGCCCTTGGCGCTTGACCTCGCGGTGCGCGACGGCCGCATCAAGAGCGGCCAGACCGTGATGCTGCAGGGCGTCGGCGGGGGCTTTACCTGGGGTTCGGCGTTACTGCGCTGGTAAGGGCCCACCGAGTGAAAATTGCATTCGTGTTTCCGGGGCAAGGGTCACAGGCGGTCGGCATGCTCGATTCTTTTCGCGACAACGCGGCGGTGCGGTCGATCGTCACGCGGGCATCGAGCGCGCTCGGGCAGAACATCAGTGCGTTGATCGATTCAGGCCCGGCCGAAGATTTGAACTTGACCATCAACACGCAGCCGGCGCTGCTGACCGCCGGCTATGCAATGTACGCGGCCTGGCGCGCCGCAGGCGGTTCGGAGCCGCTGCTCGTCGCCGGGCATAGCCTGGGCGAGTACACCGCTCTGGTGGCCGCCGGCGCACTCGAATTGGAAGACGCGGTGCGATTGGTGCGCTTTCGCGCGCAAGCGATGCAGGAGGCGGTGCCGGTGGGTATCGGCTCGATGGCGGCGATTCTCGGATTGACGGATGAAGCCGTGCAGGAGGCGTGCAGCGAAGCCGCACAAGGCGAAGTCGTCGAGCCCGTCAACTTCAACGCACCGTCGCAGGTCGTGATAGCGGGCCATGCTTCTGCCGTCCAGCGTGCGTGCGAAATCGCCAAGCGCCTCGGTGCCAAGCGCGCCGTGCCGCTGACGGTATCGGCCCCGTTTCATTCATCGTTGCTGCAACCGGCGAGCGATCGTCTGCGCGAGCGGCTTGCGCAGACGACTCTGAGGAAAGCGCGCATCGATTTGATCAACAACGTCGATGTATCGATCGAGTCGGAGCCGGTAAGAATCGCCGATGCATTGGCGCGCCAGGCCGCGCGCCCGGTGCGCTGGGCCGACTCTGTCCGCAGGATGAGTGAGCTTGGCGTGACCCACGTGATCGAATGCGGCCCGGGGCGGGTGCTTTCCGGTTTAACCAAGCGAATCGCGCCGGGCCTTGAAAGTCTGGTCGTCAACGACGCGGGTACCCTCGCCAGTTCGCTCACGGCGCTGGGGCATACGAACGAGCTCTAACTCATGAATGTGTTCCACCCAGACTGTCTGCGAGGCGAAGTCGCCCTTGTCACCGGGGCGTCGCGCGGCATCGGTCACGCGATTGCCAATCAGCTGGCGCGAGCCGGTGCAACGGTCGTAGGCACCGCGACGTCGCCGGACGGCGCTGATCAAATCTCGCAGCGACTGGCAGCCATCGGTGGTCAGGGTCGCGGCGCGCTGCTGGACGTTCGCGACGCTGCCGCCACCGATGCATTGATCGACGCGATCAGCAAGGAGCACGGCAAGCTATCGGTTCTGGTAAACAACGCGGGCATCACGCGCGATGCGCTGGCGATGCGCATCAAGGACGATGACTGGTCGGCCGTCATCGATACCAATCTGTCGGCTGTTTTTCGGTTATCGCGCGCGGTGCTGCGCGGCATGATGAAGGCACGGCACGGCCGCATCATCAACATCACGTCCGTCGTTGCCGCCAGTGGCAATGCCGGTCAGGCCAACTACGCCGCTGCGAAGGCGGGCGTGGCAGGCATGACGCGCGCACTCGCGCGTGAACTGGGCAGCCGCAATATCACCGTCAACTGCATTGCGCCCGGGTTCATCGATACCGACATGACGCGCGAGCTCACCGCGGAGCAGACTCGGGCGCTTCTTGCGCAGATTCCTGCCGGACGGCTCGGCGACAAGGATGAAATAGGCGCGGCGGTCGTGTTTCTTGCATCCTCCGCGGCGTCTTATATTTCGGGCGCCACGATTCACGTCAATGGCGGCATGTACATGGCCTGACCGCATTCGAATGACGCGGCTGTTAGAATTCGCGCGCTTTTTTGCTCTGGAGGAGTGAATGGAAAACATCGAACAACGAGTCAAGAAGATTGTCGCCGAGCAACTAGGCGTCAATGAGGCGGATATCAAGACAGAATCGGCGTTCGTCGAAGACCTCGGCGCGGACTCACTCGACACAGTCGAACTCGTGATGGCGCTCGAAGATGAATTCGAGTGCGAAATTCCCGACGAGGAAGCCGAGAAAATCCGCACCGTGCAGCAGGCAATTGATTACATCAATTCGCACCAGAAAGTCTGATTTTTCGCATCACTCGCGTCACCAATCCCGAGGAGCACTTTGC